>DASWKR010000057.1 GCA_036396535.1 Acidimicrobiia bacterium
CTCGGCCTGCGGCGCTTTGTTCACCCTGCTCGACCTGACCAGTGCCACACCGAGCAAGGAAAGGTCAAGCAGGGTGAATCCGCTCCCCCGCAAAGTGGGGGACAGCGTAAGAGGAGCGGGAAACACTGTGTGAGGCGGCGAGAGCTCACCCCACCACGTAATCCCCCGGCGAGAGCTCACCTCCCCACGCAATCCCCCGGCGAGAGCCGGGGGATCGACGAGCGTCCCGCCAGGGACCGAGTCGAGGGGGCCCACCAGTGACAGCAAACCCGCGCGCCCGGCCTCTCGACTCGGCCTGCGTGCTTCGTGCACCTGCTCGGTCTGGCGCGTGCCCCACCGAGTCGAGGGGGCCCACCAGTCAGGATGAGTCCGCTCAGCTGCCCTTAAGGGCGCTCGAAGGTCGCGGCTGCATGATCGTGCCATGGGCACGCTCGACACATCGTGGAAGCGGGTGCCTCGCTTCGAGGTGGCGGTCGTCGTGCTCGCGATGGCCGCGGCGGCGTGTGGCGGGTCGGGGAATGCCGCTGAGGACGAGACACCCGGCCAGCCGTCCCAGGAGCAGGCCGCCTTGGCGGCGGAGGGGGTGGCGGCGCGCTTCGACGGGGTCGGTATCGGCGTGTTCGACGACGTCGAGGGCTCGGGGGACACGGACTCCCCGATCAGGCTCATCGACGACCAGATCGACGGACTTGTCGCCGAGCTGAACTCCGGGGGCGGCGTCACGGGCGCCCAACTCGACGACCTGGTGCCGATGCCGGACGACGCCCCGCCCTTCTCGTACCTGGTCGCCGGATGGCTCGATTCCGTCGACAGCCCCGAGACGGAGTACGCACTCGAGCTGATGGGCGGGCGCGGCGCCCACGACTGGACCCGCACCACCGACGTCATCTTCCCGAACGCCGTCCTGATGCTGTTCGTCTCGAACATCGGGCGTGAGGTGGCGGACGAGGCCGGGGTCGACTTCGAAGCATCGCCGGCGGCACAGGAGGTGATCCTCGCTGCTGGTGAGTCGCTCACGCTCGCTCAGAACGACGTGTGCAGCCAGTTGCAGGGGTGGCTCAACAAGGTGCTCACCGCCTTGTTCGATGTGCTCAAGATCGAGGAGTCGACCTGGATCCCGGGTTTCATCCAGGTCATCTGGAACGCCGCGGTCGACATCGCCAAGACAGTCATCACCGGGCTCATCGAGGTGCTGACCGCCCCGATCCTGCAGGCGATCAAGGTCGGCATCGGCATCGTCGGGACGCTGGCGCTCGCTGCTTCGTTCCTGAAGTCGTGGACGGTGGAGGTGATGCCGTCGCCGATCATCGACCACTTCGCTCACCCAGGTGAACCCGACCACGACGGGACGTTCACGGCCAGCGTCGGCATCGGCAAGGACGCCTCGTTCGCAGCGGCCCTCGTGAAGTGCGCCGAGGTCGCCGGCTTCACGCTTCCCAGCCCGCTCCCACCGGGCAAGCCGATCGAATGGGACATGAACCAGCTGGGAGCGATCACCGTTGCCACGGACATCGGGCACGACGACGAGATCAGGGACGACAGCAGCGCCCAACTGCGCTACCGCACCGGGCGCGAAGGTCCGAAGGATCCCGAAGGCGACCTCCACAACGGCAGCGTCCAGGTGATCGCGACGGTGGAACGTCTGAGCGAGGAGGACCTCCAGGCATTGCTCGACACGATGATGTTCAAGGGGACCGTCGGCGAGCTGCTCGGCAAGGTCCTCGGCGCGCTGCTCGGCGACGTGAAAGACAAGCTCTCTGCGCTCATGGACGTCAACGGATCGATCGTCCTCGCCGTCGACTATCACGTCAACGAAGAAGAGGACGAGCCGGAGGAGGCGGCCTCGTGCTTCCAGGGGGTCTGGTCGAGCACGTCGTACCACGCCATGGACCAGACCGTCACCGGAGGAACGGGCATCGAGTTGATCATCGGAAGCAACCTGAACGGCACGATCGACTTCGACGGTTCGGAGCCGATCGTGGGAAGCCTCAACTTCTCGGGAGCACCACAGACGATGGTGGTCCAGGCTGGAGGAGCAACCCTCACGATCTCGGAGGCCTCGGAGGGCCACGGCACGGTGAGTGCCTCGGCAACCCACGATTACTCGGCCATTCCGTTCGTGTTCCTCGATGAATGGGTGCAGTCCGGCCCCGGCACTCAGAGCCTGAGCGGTGGGGGCGCCAACTCACTGCTGCAGCTCACGTGCGGCGGGGACACGATCACCTGGGACGTGCCCGGAATCTCGGGCTATGTATTCGAAAGGGTCGGCGCCTACGCGGGAGAGCTGCCCCCGCCCGACACGGGCTCGGGGGATGGCGACGACTCTCCGCCATCGACGGTGCCACCCGACTGGGGTGAGAGCCTCGACGCCTGCTCCCTCCTCACCCTGAAGGAGGTCCGCAGCCTGGCCGCCGACGCCGAGAAGCCGGAGGGCGAGGACGACTTGAGCTCACAGTTCTTCCACCAATGCACCTACTCCCCGGCGCTCAGCATCCAGGCGACCCCACCGCAACAGCAGGAGGGATTCCGGGAAGGGGCGGAGAGCTTCGGGTTCGCGGTCCTCGAGATAGACGGCATCGGCGACTGGGCGCTGGCCATGGTGAACATCCCCGATCCCGACTTCGGCACGGACGACTCGGTGTTCACCGTGGTGGCGACGAGCGCCGACGCCACGGTCTCGATCGTGCCCTGGACAGGGGTCCACGAGGACACAGCGGAGTGGGAGACGCTCCTCGAGCTGCTCGAGATCGCGCTCGGCAACGTGTGAGCCGGCCTCGCCTTCTCGCTCAGGTTCAATTGAACCGAAAACGAGGTTTCGTCGAGACGAACCCTGGCTAACGTCTCCAGCCTTGGAGCTCTCATCAGTCGAACGCGAGACCTTGAAGGCGATCTATCGGCTCGCCGGAATCGACGCGATGGTGAAGGCGGGACCACTCGCCGAGGCTCTCGACATCTCCCCAGCGAGCGTAACGGCGAGGCTGCGACGCCTCGACGAGAGGGGCCTGGCAGTCCATGCCCGATACCACGGCGTCAGCCTGACGCAGACCGGCCGTGAGCTGGCCATCTCGGCGATCCGGCGGCATCGCATAGTCGAGAGGTTCTTGGCGGACTCGCTCGGCTTCGACTGGGAGGAGGCGGACGGCTTGGCCGTGACCTTCGAGCACGACCTCCCGGTCGATGTCGTGCGGCGAATGTTCGCCATGCTGGGCAGTCCGACCACTTGCCCTCATGGGTTCCCGATCCCCGATGCCGGCGCAGACGAGCTGCCCCGTCTTCCGAGGCTGACAGATCTCACCGTCGGTGAGGTGGCCGACGTGGCCGTCTCGAGGGACGTAGATCCGGAAGCCGCCGCCTTCCTCGAGGATCTCGGCGTCCGACCAGGGGTGCGCGTCGAGGTGATCGAGAAGCACCCGTTCGACGGGCCCGTCGTCATCGCGATCGACGGAGCGCCACGAACGATCGGCAACAACCTGGCCCGCGAGATCTACATGCTCGCCGCCACCGGCACGGAGGTAACGACCTGACAGTGATCATCGCCGCCGAAGGCGGCTTCCAAGAGTTCACGCTCGGCGGCGCCGAGTGGGCCTGGCTCGTCGCCTCCGTCGCCACCGCGCTGCTGGCGATGGTCGTCGGATACGCATTGTCGAGCGATGTCTTGAAAGCGGACGCCGGGACGCCGCACATGCGCGAGATCGCCGCCGCCATCCAAGAGGGGGCCATGGCGTACCTGCGCCGGCAGTTCAGGACGATCGGGCTGATCCTGATCCCGCTTGTCGCCGTGGTGTTCCTCACGTCGACGAGCGTCACCCGACCGGACGGGTCGGTGGCGTTGTCGTTCTGGGAGTCCGGCGCCGCCAGGACCCTTGCATTCCTGGCAGGCTGCTTCATGTCGGGGCTCACCGGGTTCATTGGCATGTCGCTGGCGGTTCGCGGCAACGTGAGGACGGCGGCCGCCGCCATGCGCGGCTCGATGCCGGCGGCTCTCAAGGTGGCGTTCAGGACGGGAGGCGTCGCCGGGATGTTCACGGTCGGCCTCGGGCTCCTCGGCGCCACGCTGATCATCATGATCTTCCAGAACACGTCGTCCGCGATCCTCATTGGATTCGGCTTCGGCGGATCCCTGCTCGCCCTCTTCCTGCGAGTTGGCGGGGGCATCTTCACCAAAGCTGCGGATGTCGGCGCCGATCTCGTCGGCAAGGTCGAGCAAGGGATCCCGGAAGACGACCCGCGCAACCCTGCGACGATCGCGGACAACGTCGGAGACAACGTCGGGGACTGCGCCGGCATGGCCGCCGACCTGTTCGAGAGCTACGAGGTCACGCTCGTCGCCTCGATCATCCTCGGGGTCTCCGCCTTTGCGTCGATAGGGGCCAATCCGGTGCTCGGGCTGATCTTTCCGGTGATCGTTCGCATGATCGGCGTGCTCGCCTCGATCGTCGGCGTCTTCCGGGTGAGGGCGACACCCAAGGATCGCTCGGCCCTCGCCCCGATCAACAGGGGATTCCTCACCGCGGGGGTGCTCACCGTCGCCGGCACGTTCGTCGTCGCCGTCCTCTACGTCGGCAACGACCACGGCAACCAGGGGTGGAAGGTGCTCGGAGCGGTGGTGTCCGGCCTCGTGCTCGCCCAGGTGGCATCCCGCATCACCGAGTACTTCACGTCGACGGAGGAGCGTCCCGTGCGGGAGATCGCCGAGGCGACTCGGACCGGACCGGCGACGACAGTGCTGGCGGGCGTTTCCACGGGTCTCGAGTCGTCCGTCTGGGCGATCGTCGCGATCGCGGGAGCGATCGGCGTCGCGGTCGGACTCGGCGGCGGGAACCTGCAGTTCGCCCTGTACCTCGTGGCCCTCACCGGGATGGGGATGCTGGCAACGACCGGTGTCGTCGTGTCGGAAGACACGTACGGCCCGGTCGCCGACAATGCCGCCGGGATCGCCGAGATGTCGGGCGAGTTCCACGGCGAGGCGCTGGCGATCATGGTGGAACTGGACGCGGTCGGGAACACGACGAAGGCCGTCACGAAGGGGTTCGCCATCGGGTCGGCGGTGATCGCCGCCGTGGCGCTGTTCGCCTCGTTCGTGGAGACGATAGGCGCGGAGCTCGGCCTCGGCCTCGAGGGCAGCGATCTGTTCCGCAACGTCGCGACGTCGATCAACGTCGCCGACCCGACGGTGTTCATCGGGCTGCTGATCGGGGGATCGGTGGCATTCATGTTCTCGGCGATCGCGATCAGAGCAGTCGGCCGGACCGCTGGCGTCGTCGTGAACGAGGTGCGGCGCCAGTTCGCCGACGGCCAGATCATGGCCGGGAACCGTCGACCCGATTACGGCCCCGTCATCGACATCTGCACCGCGGCGTCGCTGCGGGAGCTGGCGACCCCTGCGCTCCTCGCCGTGCTGACGCCGACGATCGTCGGGTTCGGCATCGGCTACCTGGCGCTCGGCGGCTTCCTGGCGGCGGCGATCCTCACAGGGCAGCTCATGGCGAACTTCCTGTCGAACTCGGGCGGCGCCTGGGACAACGCCAAGAAGTACATCGAGGAGGGCCATCTCGGCGGCAAGGGCTCGGACTCGCACAAGGCGGCCGTGATCGGCGACACGATCGGCGACCCGTTCAAGGACACCGCGGGCCCGGCGCTCAACCCGCTCATCAAGGTGATGAACCTGGTGTCGCTCCTCGTGCTCCCAGCCGTGATCGCTCTCGCCGACAGCGGGGTGCGGTTCGTGATCGCCGGCGCAGGCCTCGTCGTGCTGCTCGCCGCCATCTGGTGGGCGCGCCGCCCGGCCGACGTGACGGTCGAGCCGATGCCGACGGCGATCGAGGCATGAGCATCGCACCCGCCCCACCCGTCCCTCTTGGAGCCGCTTGATCATCACCCCTTCGCCGCACGACCAGGTGCTCCAGCTGGTGATACAGCTGGCGATCCTGCTCGGTGTGGCGCGACTGCTCGGGGAGGTTGCCAGGCGCTTCCGACAGCCTGCCGTCGTCGGGGAGATCCTCGCAGGAGTGCTGCTCGGACCATCGGTCGCCGGGGCGCTGGCGCCGGCACTTGCGTCGAACTGGATCCCGGCGACCGTCGAGCAGGGCAGGCTGCTCGAGGTGGTCGCCCTCCTGGGGGCGATGCTCCTCCTCGCGGTCACCGGCCTCGAAACCGACGTCCCGCTCATCAGGAGGAGAGCGGGATCGGCCGTTGGGATCGCGGCCGGCGGCCTCGTCCTCCCCTTCGCGGCGGGGCTCGCCCTCGGTGGGGTCTTCCCGGAGGACCTGGTCGGCGATCCGTCGCGCAGGCTGCTGTTCGCATTCTTCCTGGCGACGGCGCTGGCAGTCTCGGCGATCCCGGTCCTGGCCTCGATCCTCCTCGAGCTCGGGATGATGCGCCGCAACGTCGGCCAGGCGATGCTCGCCGCCGGCATGATCGACGACCTCATCGGGTGGACGGTGCTCGGCGTCGTTGTTGCCCTCGCCAACGAGGGCACCGGCGTCGGAGCACTCACCGCAACGGCACTGACGGTCGGCGGGTTCGTCGCCGCCACGATCTTCGTCGCTCCGCGGCTCGTGGGCAGCGCCGTGCGCGCCGTTCACTCGGCAGGCGGCAGCAGCCATCGCTTCCTCAGCCTGGCGCTGGTACTCGTCTTCGGGTGGAGCGCGCTGAGCCAGGCGCTCCACCTCGAGCCTGTCATCGGCGCCTTCGCGATGGGGGTGCTCCTCGGCAGGACGAAGCGGCTCCCCGTGGCGACGATCGAGTCGATCGAAGCGCTGGCTTTCGGGGTGTTCGCGCCGATCTTCTTCGCCGTCGCCGGACTCAAGGTCGACGTCGGGTCGATTGCGTCCACCCGACTGGCGCTGCTGACGCTACTCGTGCTCGGGGTGGCGATCGTCGGCAAGGTAGCGGGCGCCTACCTCGGGGCACGGTTCCTCTCGCGGGCGGACAACGCATCGGCCCTCGCCTACGGCATCGGGCTCAGCGCTCGCGGCGCCATCGGTATCGTCGTCGCCACCGTTGGGCTCTCGCTCGAGATCCTCACCCCGGAGGTGTTCTCGATGATCGTCGTCATGGCCGTCGCCACGTCGCTCATGACGCCACCGGCCCTGAAGGCAGTCCTCCACAGGATCGCACCAGACGAGGACGAGGCAGTGCGGCTTCGCAGGGAGTCGGCCGAAGCGGCCGGCATGGCCGGGAGAGTGCGCCGCGTGCTGCTAACCGTGCGGCCTCGCTCCGAGCCGGGCAGCGCGGTCGACGTCCAGGCTGCGATTCTCGACAGGCTCGCCGAGGACGTCGGCCTGGCGGTGACGGTCGCGGCCGTCGCCGAGCCGGGCGAGGCCTCGTCTGCCGAGGCCTCGGCAGCCGACGTCTCGGCCGCCGAGGACGCCGTTCGCCGGATGGCCGACCGCCTGGCAGCTGCCCAGGACGTCACCACGAAGGTCCTCTCGGGCGATCCGGTGACGTCGATCATCACAGAAGCGGCCAAGGGATACGACCTCGTCGTCCTCGGAGCGACGGAGGCGACTGCCCCCGCGGCTCTCTTCGGCAGCGCCGTCGACGAGATCGTCCGCATGGTGGCGGTGCCTGCCCTGCTCGTGCGCGGCGGGAGTGCGCCCGAGGGTTGGCTGCCCCGCCACATCCTCGTTCCCGTCGACGGCACCGCGGCTGCCATTCGTGCCGCCGAGTTGGCTTTCGCCATCGCCGGCCGTGAGGCGAAGGTGACGGTGTTGCACGCCGTCCAGGACCTCAGCCCCGTCGTGTCAGTGTCGGACACCGGCCCGATGCGCCGCCTCGACATGGGCCATCAGGTCGTGGCGGCCGTCCGGGCGATCGGCGACTCGCTGGGGGTCGAGACGGAGGGCCTCGTCGAGTTCAGCCCAGAGCCCGAGGTCGCCATCCTCACGGTGGCGGCGTCGATCGGGGCCGACCTCGTCGTGCTGAGCACGGCCGCCCGTACCGGGACGAGCCGGCTGTTCCTGGGACCAAGAGTCGAGCGGATCCTGGCCGAATGCACTTGTGCCGTGGCCGTCCTCAACAGTTGACGGTCACTCCTGTTCCTCCGCCTTGACGACGAGGACGTCGCACGGGGCGATGTGGATCGCCCTGTGGCTCGTCGAGCCGAGCACGAGCGCTCCGATCTGCCCGCGGCTCCGTGTGCCCACAACGAGCAGGTCCGCCCCCACGTCGGCGGCGTGGTCGGCGAGCGCGTCCGGCGGGTAGCCCCACAGGTCGATCTTCTCCATCTCGACGTCGTCGACGCCGTCGAGCAGGCCGTCGATGAACTCCCAGAGAGACTTGCGAACCGCCACCGCGATGGCGTCGACGTCAACGGGGAAGTCGACGTACGCCAGCGGCGGCTGATGGAACACGTGCACGATGTCGAGCGAGGCGCCGTGGGTACGCGCTTCGATCACGGCCCGCTCGAGCACGCCGGCACTACGCGGCGACTCGTCCACGCCGACGACGATCTTCATGGTGGGCTCCTTTCTCCATCAGCGTCGCGCACGTGAGCGCGGCGAGCAATGGTCCTTTGCCCCTTGTCGGGCTCCTTGATCGACGCTTGATGATCGCTTACCCGTCCCGTAGCGCGGACCAATCAGGGGCGGTGCACAGTGGCCGCAGACCGCAAGCGAGACACAAGGAGCAAGTCATGCGGAAGATGATCAAGGTGACGACGGTGGGGGCTCTCGCCCTCGCACTCCTCGCCCCGACGGCGGCGTGGGCCAAGGCCGACGTCATCAAGACCGGCGACTGCACCGCCGCCAGCGACTGGAAGCTCAAGCTCGACAACGAGAACGGGCAGATCGAGCTGGAGTACGAGGTCGATCAGAACGTCGTCGGCGACGTCTGGCGGGTGAAGATTCGCCACAACGGCGACCTGGCGTACAAGTTCAAGAAGACCACCAAGGCGCCGAGCGGATCGTTCGAGGCTCGCAGGCTCCTTCCGAACGAGGCGGGCAAGGATCACTTCAAGGTGAGGGCCATCAACCTGTCGACGGGCGAGGAGTGCGTGGGCAGGGCATCCCTCTGAACTGATCGTCTGGAACGGAACCCCCGGATCCTCCCCCGGGGGTTCCGCCGTGTCTGGGCAGAGAGTGAGTGGGCCTAGATTCGGGCTCATGACTCCCGTCCTCGTCTTCGACGTCAACGAGACCCTCCTCGACCTGCGAGCCCTCGACCCGCACTTCGAAAGGATCTTCGGCGACGGAAGCATCCGTAGGGGCTGGTTCGGGCTCGTCCTGCGCAACGCCCTGTGCGTCACCATCACGGGCCTCGTCGTCGATTTCCTCGCCGTCGGCGCTGCCTCGCTGCAGATGGTCGCCGACCAGCATGGTGTCGCCCTCGACGATGAGGATCGGGGCGCCGTGCGGCAGGCGATGCTGACGCTCCCGCCTCACGACGACGTGGTGGAGGGACTCGACGCCCTGCGCAGGGCCGGCTACCGGCTCGTGGCCCTCACCAACTCACCGCAGGCCGGAGCGGAGGCGCAGCTCACGAACGCCGGGCTCGCCGACCGCTTCGAGCGAATCTTCTCGGTCGAGACCGTCGGGAGGTTCAAGCCGGCGGCCGAGGTGTATCGGATACCTTCCGACGCCCTTCGAGTGGAGATGGCCGACATGACGATGTTTGCTGCTCACGACTGGGACGTGGCAGGGGCGATGATGGCCGGCATGCGGGGCGCTTACGTCACGAGACCGGGCATGGTCCGCAACCCCCTGTACCCGCCGCCCGACTTCGAGGGCCCCACGCTCGTCGAGGTGGCCGAGAAGCTCATCGCGGCGAGCTGACAACGCCTCGGCGCTCCTTGTGGAGCTGCCGGCCGGATCGTCGCGCGCGTGCCCGCCCGGACGGCGGATCTGTGTGAGACGTCCAGACAGCCCTGTTCGGGCGCCGGGTAGTCTCGGCCGACAGGCACAGGCACGCGGAGGACGACCGATGGGCACATGGGAGACGATCGACGCGGCAGGCACGCCGGCGCGGCAATACGTGGCCGGGGCCGAGACCCGGGGGATGCCCGGCGTGGTGCTGCTCCACGCCTGGTGGGGACTCGATCCGGACGTGACGGCCTACGCCGACCGCTTGGCGGCTGCCGGGTTCGCGGTGGCGGCGCCGGACCTCGTGGCCGGCAAGGTGGCAACCACCGTCGAGCAGGCCGAGGAGCTGAGTGCGGGAGCCGACACGGCAATGGCCGACGCGGCGGCGCTGGCAGCCGTCGACGGGCTGGCGGCCCGCTTGGGCCCGGACGCACGACTCGGCTCGATCGGGTTCTCGTTCGGAGCGGCATGGTCGATCTGGTGCGCGGCCGAGCGGGGCCGGATCGCGGCTTCGGTCGTGTACTACGGCACCGTGCTCGGGGGCAGCCTGGCACGTGCCTCGGCGCCTGTGCTGGGGCACTTCGCGGCGAGCGACCCATATGAGACGGAGGAAGGCGTCGCCGCGTTCGAGGCGGCGCTCCGAGCCGCCGGGCGAGAGGTGACCATCCACCGCTACCCGGACACGGGCCACTGGTTCGCCGAGCCCTCGCGCGACGCCTACCGTCCCGAGCCTGCGGAGCTGGCCTTCACGCGCACGGTCGACTTCCTCGAGAACAACCTAGGATCGACGGGCTAGGCGCATCCGCCAATCCCGGGGTATTTTGCATCGGGCCTGCAGGCTGCCACCATCGACGGACCCATGCTGGCGCTGACGGGACCCTTCTACATCACGGCTGTCCTGCTCATCGTGGGAGGAGCCCCGAAGATCCTGGAGCCCTCGGCGACCGCCGGAGCGCTCGGCTCGGTCGGCTTGCCCCGCTCCCGCCTGCTGGTCAGGCTCATGGGTGTGGCCGAGGTGACGATCGGGGCGGCCGCCATTGCCTTCGGAGGACCGGTGACCGCGGCCCTCGTCGCGTCCGCCTACGTCGGCTTCGCGGCATTCGTCGCCGCAGCCATGGCGCGGGGCGGCTCGGTGTCATCGTGCGGCTGCTTCGGGAGCGACGACACCCCTCCGACGTTCTTCCACCTCGCCATCGACGTCGCCGCTGCCGCAATCGCAGTCGCCGCCATGTCCTCACCTGTCGATGGAGTCGTTTCTTCCCTAGGGGAGAGTCCGCTGGCGGGCGTGCCGTTCGTTGCGCTCGTCGCCGTGGCCACCTGGTTCACGTATCTGGCGCTCAGCGTCCTGCCGACCGTCATCCCGAGAGGAAGCCACGAATGACGAAGACACTCGTCAACAGGACCATCCGGGTGATGTCGCGCCATGAGTCGCGCCGCAACTTCCTGCGCAAGTTCGCCCTCGTCGGATCGGCGCTGGTGACGGCGCCTCTCGACTTCCTCCTCAAACCGGTCTCCGCCTACGCCGCGGTGTGCGGCCCGGGCGCCGAGTGCAACCAGGGCTGGAGCGTCTTCTGCTGCACGGTGAACCGCGGGGTCAACAAGTGCCCCCCGGGGACCTTCGTCGGCGGATGGTGGAGAGCGTCGGGCTCGTCGTATTGCTGCGACTCGGGGGGCGGCGCCGGCAGCCGGTACTACATCGACTGCCACCCGGAGTGCGAGTGCACGTCGGGCTGCGGCCCGTTCTGCACCTCGTCGTGCCTGGCGTGCAAGTGCCGCTGCAACAACGTCTCCTCGACGTGCGACCGGAGGCGCATCTGCTGCAACGTGTTCCGCTATGGCCAGTGCCACACGGAGATCGGATGCAGTGGAGGCGTAGCCTGCCGAGTCGTCACGTGCACTCCCCCGTACGTCCTGTTCGACTCTTGCGGCTCGTCGCTTCGCACCGACAACGCCACCGCCCAGCACACCGCCCCATGTCTTTCAGGACCATGTACCTGACCTCACACCGGGAGCCAGCACCATGACAGCGCTCGTCGTCGTCGAAGCCGTCGCCATCCTCCTCCTCGGCCTGCTCGTCGCGGGCCTGCTGCGCAGCCACGCCGAGATCCTCCGCAAGCTCCACGACCTCGGCGTCCACCTCGACGACGACGAAGAGGCTCCGCGTGTGCCCGACCTGGCGTACGCCGAGTCCGTCACGCCTCCACGCGAGAGAGTCACACCTGCGTTCGACGTGTCTGGGCTCACGCACCGCAACGACGCCGTCGGGATCTCCGTGCGCGGCCAGGACCGGTCCACACTGCTCGCCTTCCTTTCGAGCGGGTGCAAGACCTGCAAGGGGTTCTGGGAGAGCTTCGCAACGGACGAGGCCCTCGGCTCCATCGGAAGCACTCGAGTCGTGATCGTCACCAAGGACGACGCCGAGGAGAGCCCCACCAAGATCGCCAACCTCGCCCCAGCCGGCGTGACGCTCGTGAAGTCGTCCCAGGCATGGCTCGACTACGAAGTACCCGGGTCACCGTACTTCGTGCTCGTCGACGGCCGGTCGGGCACCATCGGAGGCGAGGGCTCGGCTGGTACGTGGGACCAACTCGAGAACCTCCTGACGGAGGCGACCGCCGACGATGGCGACGCCAGGAGACGCCGCAAGTGGCAAGCCGATGCAACCAGGGAGGCGCAGGCAGACCGTGAGCTGATGGCCGCCGGCATCCATCCGGGCCATCCGAGTCTCTACCCCGAGCCAGAGGCGAAGTCCGAAACGCCATGACGGCAGGACTCCTGCTGGCCATCGGGGTCGTCACGGCAGTGGCTGCCGGGCTGAGGTCGGCGTGGTCACCATGAGGGGAGTCGATGCTGGCGAGCATCACCCCGCTCGGCGAGCGGGGACGGCACAGGAGATGGGCGGTGACCGCCGGCTGGTACCTGGCGGGATCGGCGCTCGGGGGCGCGACGATCGGGGCAGCGATGGGCGCCGCCGGCTCCATCGTGCCTGAGTCGATTCGCCCAGCCGGAGCCGTGCTGACATGGCTCGCCTTCGCCCTCCTTGCGCTGGCGGCCGCGATCGAGCTGCGCCTGGTCCCTCTCGGGCTCCCCAGCCTGAGACGCCAGGTCAACGAGAACTGGCTCAACATGTACCGCGGCTGGGTCGTTGGCGTCGGCTTCGGTTTCCAGCTCGGCCTCGCAGTGGTGACCATCATCACATCGCCTGCGATCCACGCCATGCTGGCGATCGCCTTCCTCACCCACTCACCCGCGGCCGGGCTCCTGGTGGGCGTGGCGTTCGGCGTGGCCCGGACCTTGCCTCTCCTGACGACGATGCGGGTGACGAGCCCGGACCGCCTCGTCCGCCTCCACACGATGTTCCTGGCGGCGAGCCGCCCAGCGAACGGTGTGGTCGCGGCCGTGCTCGTGACGTCTGCCGTGGTTGCAGCCGTCGCAAGCGGCTTCGCATGAGGGTCGCGGCACATGGGCTCACCGTGGCAACGCCCGACGGATGGGAGACGCGTATCGAGCGGCCCGAGGCGATCGAGGAAGGAGCGGTCGCGCTGCCCCGGATACACGCCGCCACGTTCCCGCTCCCGGAGGAGCGCGGCGACTTCGGATCGGGTGCGGTCGACCTCATGGCAGGCGGCGACGTGTTCGTCTCGCTCCTCGAGTACGAGGCACGGGAGGCGGAGAGCGCCCTGTTTGGCAAGCGCGGGCTCCCCCGCACCCTCGATCCGGAGCGGTTCAAGACGAACCAGCTGCAGCGCTGGATCCCGGGCCAGGCCGGCCTGCAGGAGTTCCTCGTCGAGAAAGGCCGGCCGTTCTGCCTGTACGTCGTGATCGGCAGCTTCCTCAACCGGGTGACGCTCGCACAGCTCGCCGGCGAGCTGCTCGCCACGATCATCGTCGAGTCTCCGACACCGCCCGGCATCAGATGAGGGCCGCGGTACCCATCGCCGTGCTGGTCGTGGTTGCAATCGCCTCCCCCGCCGCGGCCGCGGACGAGCAATTCGTCTCGCTCGAGTCGCGCGACGGCGGGTTCACGTACGAGGTCGTCGTGCTCGAAGGTGACGGATCGGGTAAACGGCGCCCAATCGACGGCCAGGTGATCGGGCGACCTGCCCTCGCTCCCAACGGCAACCGCATCGTGTACGCCGCGCCCCTGTCCGACGGCACGGACGGCCGTTGGGGCATCTTCCGATCGAAGATCGACGGCACTGGGAGGAAGCGGCTCACGGCCCCCCCGATCGCCGACGGTGACCCTGCGTGGTCGTCCGACGGGCGATGGATCGCATACTCGCGGGTCACCAAGGGGAGCCTGCGCGCCGACACCTGCTGCATCATCCGGGTGATGCGCACCACGGGGAAGAACCAGGCGAAGGTCCCCGGCACGCGCGGCGGCATCAACCCCTCGTGGTCCCCGAGCGGCAACCGGATCGTGTACGAGAAGAACGGCGGGCTGTGGGTGACCAACCTCAACGGCCGCAACACGTATCAACTCGCCGTGAACGGTCGCGAGCCTGCCTGGTCGCCGGACGGCGACAAGGTCGCCTACGTCCGCAGCGTTGGAGGCGGTCACGAGCTCGTCGTGATCCCGGCCGGAGGCGGTGCGCCGAAAGTCCGGGCGGCCGGCTCCCGATCGCTCGAGTCTCCGGTGTGGGACGAGGACGGCTCGACGCTGTATTTCGTGCGATACGCCGGCACCGGCTACGACGGACGTAGCGGCACGGCGGTGTGGTGGGACCGGGCCGGAACCCCCGCAGAGCGACTCTTCACACAGAAGAGGGCACTCGTCCACCTCGCCCACTCGGGCGGTCGCCAGGTGGACTGCGACCTCGACGGCGACCTCATCGGCGATCTCGCCGTGGGCGCGCCGGACGACGACGAGGCGGGTCAGCGCGATTCAGGAGTCGTCAACGTGTTCATGGGTCGGACGGGCGGTCTCGGTACGGGCGACGACGATCTGTGGCATCAGGGGAGGCCGATCGGCGGCTCTCCCGGGCCCGACGACGGGTTCGGGGCGGCACTGGCGTGCGGGGACTTCGACGGGGACGGGCGTGACGACCTGGCCGTCGGGGCACCGACGGACTTCCTCGGACGGGGTGTGGTGAACGTCATCTACGGTTCCGGGTCGGGGCTGATCGCTGTGGGCTCCCAGCTCCTCCACCAGGACGTCGATGGTGTCGACGGGGCAGCGGAGAGCGGCGACCGGTTCGGCGCCTCGCTGGCGGCAGGCGACTTCGACGGCGATGGACGAGACGATCTCGCCATCGGAGCCCCAGGCGACGGCGCCGGAGGAGCGGTGAACATCCTCTATGGATCGGCGAGCGGTCTGACCGCCGCAGGCAGCCAGCTGTGGAGCCAGGCCACGTCCGGCATCAAGGGCGACGCCGAGGCGGGCGACGGGTTCGGCTCCTCACTTGCCGTGGGTGACTTCGACGGCAATGGGCGAGACGATCTCGCCGTCGGGGTGCCCGGCGAGAACCGCAACCGCGGGGCAGCCGCCGTCATCTATGGCAAGGCGTCCGGGCTGACGGCCGCCGGTGACCAGCTCTGGCGACAAGGCTCGTCGGGGATACAGGGCGATGCCGAACGCGGCGACGTGTTCGGCAAGGCGGTTGCGGCCGGGGACCTCGACGGGGACGGCAGGGACGACCTCGCCGTCGGCGCGCCCGGGGAGAACGACGACAGGGGCGCCGTCGCGGTCCTCTACGGGTCGAAGTCGAAGCTCGCGGCCTCCGGCGACGACTCATGGATGCAGGGCTCGGGAGGCGTGCGCGGTTCGGCGGAGCGCAATGATCGGTTCGGAGATGCCCTGGCGATCGGCGACTTCGATCACGACGGCCACGGCGATCTCGCCATCGGAGTACCTGGTGAGAACCAGCGGCGAGGCGCGGTGGCGGTCCTCTACGGCACGGTGACGGGCGTCGACGCGTCGCGCGACGACCTCTGGCGGCAGGGCAGCCACGGAGTCAAGGGCAAAGGGCAGAAGGGAGACCTGTTCGGCAAGTCGCTCTCTGCCGGCGACTTCGACGGCGACCGCAGGGGCGACCTGGCGATCGGCGTCCCCCGCGAGGACCACGCCGGATCGCCCAACGAGGGGGCGGTCAACGTGCTGTACGGCTCGGCGGGCGGGCTGTCGGCCGAGGGTGACGACCTGTGGCGCCAGGACGGGTCGGGCGTGGCCGGCACAGGGGCCGCCGGGGACAAGCTGGGGATCCTCCGCTGACGCGGCGGCGCTCCGGGGGAGGGCCCGGGGCGCATGAATCCTCGCGGCCGGCCGGCTCAGCCGTGCTCGCCCCCGGTGGCGACGAAGCCGAAGACGGCACGGCCCCCATCCGACGACTCGACGACCACCCGGAACTCATCGCCGATGGGAGCGTCCGGGAACTCGACCCTGACCTCCCACTTGCCACGCTCGTCGATGGTGACCCGGCCCGAGCCGTACGGGGACTCGACAACGACCCTGGCGCCCGGCGTGCCCGTCCCGTAGAACACGTCGAACGGGATCGGCTCGCCGCAGGACCCGTACTTCTGGTGGGCGGTGAACTCGTGGCCAACCCGGCAGACCCGCTCCATCTCGAACCCGACCCGGGCATCACCCGACTCGGCCGCCACCCGGAACGGCTGGTTGCACGGCGCCTCGAACGCCACCCGCAACTCCCACACCCCGGCGTCGTTCACCTTGGTGGCACCGCGCCCGTACTCGGAACCGACATGGACCTCGGCACCGGGCCGGCCCGTCCCCCAATAGAAGTTCACGACCGGGTTCTCACCATCCACCACCTCGTACTTCTGATGAGCGATGAACTCATGCGTCTCGTCGTAGAAGACGACCACGTGGTCGCGGCTCATGGTGCCGTCCGGGGCGGTGGCGACCGCCACGATGCGGTTCCGTCCGCCTTCGAGCTCGACCCGCGCCCACCAGTGTCCCGAGTCATCGACGGTGGCGTGATGATCGGCGACGGCAACGGTGGCCGGCAGCTCGACCTTGCCGGAAACCACGATCACCTTCGAGTCGACGTGGGCGCCGTGCTCCGGACGCAGGATCTCGATCCGCGGTGCCGCGTCGCCGTCGTCGTCGCCGTCGCCGTCGCCTCGGTCGCCTTCGTCGCCGGCGGTCCTCTCATCTCCGCCCGACGGCTCGGCGCCGACCTGCCGTGCCTCGTCGCCAGTCTCGGCGGTTGCCTGGGTCTGCCCGGCTTGGCCGCCGGCGAGGGCAGTCGCGGCCGCCGTGTCGTCGCCGACATCGTCCGGGCCCCATGGTCCGACGCCTGCCATGGCGACGCCGCCGATGAGCAGGACGGCGAATGCGACCGCGATCACTGCGAACCCTCGCTTCTTCAACATCGGTCCACTCCCTGGTCGTTGTGCGCTGACTTCGAGTGGTCACTCGCCGCAGAGAGCGTTCGGGTTTACCCGACTCCACGAACTGGTCGGATGTTCCGGCGTCCCACCGTCGCACATGTGCGATGCGAGGACGCAAGAACGAGAGGGCGCCAGGCACCAGATGTTCCGGCGTCCCACCGTCGCACATGTGCGATGCGAGGACGCAAGAACGGCACGGGGCGCGGTCGTGGCTCCTTGACACGACGGGTCAGGGCTGCGAATCTCACCGCCGAGGCCGCCGCAGTCCAAGTATTTGCCGCGGCCGTTTCGCATGTAGGCATCGACCCGGGACGGGTCACGAGCGAGGAAAGGAGCCCCACAGTGTTGAGGAAAGAACCCAACACCGCCGCGGGCCCGGCTCACCTCGCGGCGCTGCGGTAGCTCACCAGAGCTCGTAGAGCCAGAGGCAGGCGGCACACCGCCTGCCGTTCTTCACCCGTCCCGAAGCGCCCAGCACCCGCGGTCGCTTCCCTCAACAAGGGTCGCCCATGATCCCCGTACGTGCCTACAGCCGACTTCTCTACCGCTACTTGCGGACGCAACGCCGCCGGGTGGCGCTCCTCGTCGCGGCCCTGCTCGGCAGCATCGCCCTCGACCTGATCAACCCCCAGCTCATCCGGGCCTTCCTCGACGGAATCACGGGCGACGCTCCCCAGAGCCGCCTCCTGACCATTGCTGCGTGGTTCATGGGCCTGGCCTTGTTCCAGCAGATCTGCACCGTATCGGCGGCGTACTTCGCCGAACAGGTGGGCTGGACCGCCACCAACCAGATGCGCGAGGACCTCACCCGCCACGTGCTCGACCTCGACATGGGGTTCCACAAGCGCCACACACCGGGCGAGCTCATCGAACGTGTCGACGGTGACGTCACGTCGCTCGGCAACTTCTTCTCGTCGTTCACCATCAAGGTGCTCGGCAACGCGGTGCTGATCCTCGGCGTCCTGGTGCTGCTGTGGACCGAGAACGTGTGGGTCGGCTTCGGGATGACGAGCTTCGTCGCCATCGCCTTGTGGGGGATGATCCGCATCCAGGCCTCCTCCGTGCCGATCTGGAAGCAGGTGCGAGCTCGCGCCGGAGAGCTCTACGGTTTCCTCGGAGAGCAGCTCGAGGGCACCGAGGACATCCGCGCCAACGGGGGTGTTCCATACATGGTCCGTCGCTTCACCGGGATCATGCGTGCCTGGCTGCCCGAAAGGGTGCGCGGCTTCGTGCGCTTCGGGGCGCTGTGGTCGACCAGCATCGGGGCATACGTCATCGGGACGAGCATGGTCTTCTGGCTCGGTTCGATCTTTTTCGGCAACGGCACGATCACGATCGGCTCCGTCTACCTGATCTTCTATTACACGGAGATGATCCGGCACCCGATGGAGGAGATCCGCTCGCAGATGGAGGACTTCCAGAAGGCGGCGGCCGGCATCTCTCGCGTCGAGTCGATGTTCGGCATCGAGTCGGCCATCGACAAGGAAGGGGCGGTGCACCTCCCCGACGGACCGCTATCCGTCGACTTCAAGGCGGTCCGCTTCGCCTACGACAGCGCCGAGGACCCTGACGACCACACGGACATCGTGATCGACGACGTGACGTTTGGTATTGCTCCGGGAAGGGTCCTCGGTGTCCTCGGCCGATCGGGGTCGGGAAAGACGACGATGGCGCGTCTCCTCACCCGCCTCTACGACCCACAGGACGGCGAGGTGCTGATCGGCGGCGTGCGCACGGCGGACGCCGTCATCACCGAACTGCGCGGCAGGGTGGGGATGGTCACCCAGGACGTCCAGCTCTTCCAGGCGAGCATCCGCGACAACCTCACGTTCTTCGACCAGGAGATCGACGACGACCGGTTGATGGAGGTGCTCGACCATCTCGGGCTGCGGGACTGGGTCGAGGCGCTCCCCGACGGCCTCGACACGTCGTTGCAGGCGGGCGGCGGGGGGTTGTCAGCGGGGCAGGCCCAGCTCCTGGCGTTCACGCGCATCTTCCTGCGTGATCCGGGCCTCGTCGTCCTCGACGAGGCCTCCTCCCGGCTCGACCCCGCAACCGAGGCTCTCATCGAGCGGGCGGTCGATCGGCTGCTGGCCGGGCGTACGGCGGTCATCATCGCCCACAGGCTGGGGACGGTCACCCGCGCCGACGACATCCTGATCCTCGAGGACGGCCAGGTCGTCGAGTTCGGCCGGAGGGTCGAGCTCGCCTCCGACCCCGAATCGCGCCTCGCCCAGCTGCTCAGGACGGGCATGGAGGAGGTGCTGGCATGACGGGACGACCGCTGACGACGCGGCGCGGCGTGTTCCGGCTGATCCGGTTCGTGCCGGTCCGCTGGTCGATCAACGCAGTGGTGTGGACCTCGATGTGGGTGATGCCGGTGATCCCGGCGCTCATCATCAAGGCGTTCTTCGACCGGCTGGATGCCGAGGTCGGATTCAACCCGGCAACGCTGATCGCCTCGATGATCGCGTACGGGGCCGGAAGGATCGGCGTGATCCTCTTCGGCATGCGCAACGATGCCAACTTCCACTTCAGGATCGGGGCGCTGCTCAGGCGCAACATGCTCGCAAGGATCTTCCAACTGCCGGGGGCGGCCGCCATCGAGGAATCTCCCGGCGAGGTGATCTCGTACTTCCGCGAGGACATCGAGCAAACCGAGGAGACGATGTCGTGGACCGTCGACCTCGCCGGCGCGCTCGTGTTCGGGATCGTGGCGACGTTCATCATGGTGTCGGTCGACGGCCGGCTCACCATCGTGGTGTTCGCCCCTGCCCTGATCGTCATCGCCCTGGTGGCGCGCATCGGCGGTCGCATCCGCCGCTACCGGGAACAGGCGAGGGAGGCGACCGAGGCGATCACGGGTGCCCTCGGCGAGACCTTCGGCGCAGTGCAATCCATCAAGGTGGCCCGAGCCGAGGAGTCGATGGTGGGCCACTTCGCCGGGCTCAACGATGTGCGCCGCGTCGCCATGGTGCGCGACAAGCTGCTGACCGCCATCACCGAGTCGGTGTTCTGGAGCACCCTCAGCATCGGCACGGGTTTCATCCTGCTGATCGTCGCCACCAGGGTCGGCTCGTCGAACGAGATCACGATCGGCGAGTTCGTGCTGTTCGTCTACTTCCTCGACTTCGTGACCGACGCAGGGGAGTTCCTCGGGATCGCCATCGTGAAGTTCAAGCAGCTCGGCGTGTCGTTCGACCGGATGGTGAAGCTGTTGCGAGGTGCCCGCCCCGAGAGCCTCGTCGAGAAGACGGAGCTGTTTCTCACGGGCGACGAAGAGCCACTGTCCGGGATCGGCCAGGGTGAAGCCCGCCTCGAGCTACTCGAGGTTCGGAGCCTCACGTATCACTACCCCGGCACGGTCAACGGCGTGGACGACATCGACCTCATAGTGCCCCACGGAAGCTTCACGGTGGTGACTGGCCGGATCGGGTCAGGCAAGACGGCGCTGCTGAGGGCACTTCTCGGCCTCCTGCCTGCCGAATCGGGCGAGATCGTATGGAACGGCGCCAGGGTGGCCGATCCAGCCGCCTTCTTCGTGCCTCCCGTGTCGGCCTACACCCCGCAGGTGCCGCGCTTGTTCTCGCTCTCGTTGCGCGACAACTTGCGGCTCGGCCGGGATGACACGGACGAGGAGATCTGGGATGCCATCCGGTCGGCGGCACTCGACGAGGACGTCGCCGCCATGCCGAATGGCCTCGACACGATCGTCGGGCCGCGCGGCATGCGCCTCTCCGGCGGTCAGGTGCAGCGCACCGCGGCCGCTCGGATGTTCCTGCGCCGTCCAGCGTTGCTCGTGTTCGACGACCTCTCGTCTGCGCTGGACGTCGAGACGGAGCGCACCCTCTGGGAACGCCTGTTCAGCAGGCAGGAGGGCGCCACCGCCCTCGTCGTGTCGCACAGGCGCCCGGCACTCCAGCAGGCTGACCAGATCGTCGTCCTCGAAGACGGCCGGGTCTCTGCGGTTGGAGACCTGGAGACCCTCCTGGAGACCAGCGACGAGCTGCGGCGACTCTGGTCGGGTGAGATCGAGTAGCGCACCGAGCCGCCACCCCAAGGTTCCCGTGGCCGGGCACCCCCTCGGGTCGGTCCCTGACGGGACGCTCGCCGGTCCCCCGCAAAGCGGGAGACAGCGTTGGACGAGCCGGCGCCAGCTCGCCATCGTCTACGGGTGCCCGGCGGCCTCGACCGGAAGCCTCCTGCCGGTCGGCATCCTCGCTACATTCGGTCAAACGTTTGCAGAACGGTGACGATGGACGACGGTCTCCCGACGTATCGACAGCTCTTGCGGCGTGACGATGCCCCGTCCGGATCGTCGTGGGGAGTGTGGGGTGCGAACGATCAACTGGGGACGCTCAACCTGCTCACAGACGAGCGGACGAGGCGGGCCGCCGCCCTCGTGACACGGGGCGCGGTGTTCCCGCTCAACCTCCCGCTTCACGAACTCGACCCACAACTGGCGTGGCGAACCCCGGTCGAGCACCACATCCTCCACGTCGGCCACGAGGCGCGTGACGTTCGTGCGGGTGGAGTCGACGACGCTTCGCAGGGGCATTTCGACCGAGACGACTACCTCGACGGCTTGTGGCTGCAAGGCGGAAGCCAGTGGGACGGGCTCACACACGTCCGCCACCGCGAGCACGGGAACTACAACGGTGTGGCGGACGCCGACATACACGGGGGTCCGGGCACGCGCCTGGGCATCGATCAGTGGGCGAAGCGGGCCATCGTCGGCAGAGGCGTGCTTCTCGACATCCCCGGGTATCGCGCCGCCGCCGGGCTTCCGTACGAGGTCGACAGCTCGTACCAGGTCACCGTCGCCGACCTGGACAGCGCAGCCGGTGCGCAGGGCGTCACCATCGAAATGGGCGACATCCTGCTCCTCCACACCGGATGGCTTGCGTTCCTTCTGGCAGAGAACCGCTCCGACCGCGAGCGCCTGATGGAGCACGCGACCCTGCGTTCGCCCGGACTCGAACCGTCCTACGAGATGCTCGAGTGGATCTGGGACAATCGCCTTGCAGCCATCGTCAGCGACAACGGCGGTGTCGAATCGATGGCGCCAGACCCGCAGTTCTTCCTCCACCTCAATCTGCTCCCGCTGCTCGGGATGCCGATCGGAGAGTTCTGGGATCTCGACGCGCTGGCTGCCGACTGTGCAGCGGACGGCGCGTACGAATTCCTGTTCGTGAGCATCCCCCTGCCGGTTCGCGGCGGCGTCGGCTCGCCCTCGCAGGCCGTGGCCCTGAAGTGAGGTGTTGGAGCAACCACCGCCCGCTTCTGCGTCCCTGCATCGCACATGGGCGACGCCAGTACGCGGAACCCCAGAAACCTAGGTCTCCTCGGCCTCGCCTGCGGTCACCCTGGCAAGCACGAGAGCGATGAGGATCACGGCTCCGAATGCGGCGTCGATCCAGAACGGCTGGATCCGTGACAGCGTCAGGATGTTGCCGATGACGCCGAGCAGGACGACCCCGGTGAGCGCACCGAACATCGTGCCCCGGCCGCCGCTGAGACTGATCCCGCCGATGACGCTGGCGGCGAACACAGTGAAGATCATGTTCTGGCCCTGGCCGGAGAGCACCGAAGCCAGTCTCCCCGTGAGCAGCAGGCCCGCGATGGCGGCGAGCACCGAGCCTGCAATGTAGACGACCCAGATGACCCGCTCGACCCTGATGCCCGCCGCCCTTGCCGCCTCGGCGTTGCCGCCGACGGCGTATATCGACCGTCCGAAGCTGTGGCGACTGAGGAAGAGCCCGACGCCTAGGAACAGGACGGCGGCGATCCACACCGAGGCCGGGACGCCGAGCCATCTCGCCGAGCCCAGGTAGGTGAAAGCGGTCGGCAGGTCGTAGAGCGTCCGCCCGTCGGTGAGCCCGATGGTGACGCCTCTCAGGAGGATGAGCATCGCCAGCGTCACCATGAAGGCGTTGAGCCTCAGCTTGGCGACGAACCAGCCGTTGACGACTCCGATGACGGCACCGACCACGAGCAGGATCGCCACGGCGACATAGGGATTGATGCCGAAGCCCTTGCCGCCGATCGAAGGCGCTGCGATCAGCCACGCCGCGAACATCGGGGCGACGCCGACCGTCGACTCGAGCGACAGGTCGAACTTGCCGACGACGAGGATGAGCGCCTCGGCGAGGACGAGCACCGCCAACTCCGAAGACTGCTGGAGGATGTTGATGATGTTCGCCCTTGTGAGGAAGGCGTCGTGGACGAACGAACCGATCACGACTGCGACCGCAACGACCGGCAACAGGGCGAACTTCTGCAGGAAGACCGTCACCGGCCTCGTACGGTTGAGGACCGACCAGCCAGGCTCGGCACCCGGGCTGGGGCCGTCCGCTGTCGCCGAATCCATGCGGCCGCCCTCTCTCGATCGGTCGTCACATGCCCCGAGCGGCGATGCCAGGCGCCCGGCGCCGCCGCACCATTTCCCCCCCGGCCACGGTCGTCAAGCCGGCCGCGACGAGCGCGGAGTGCCCCAGGAAGCAAGGACGCTCCGCGCTCGTCCGCTCATGGTCGGACAGGGCGATCTCAGCCCTCGACCTGGTTGGCCCACAACGCCGGATCGTCGACGTTGTCGATCGTCACCAGGACGGCGGCCACCAGGTCCATCAGGTTGCCGCTGAACTCGACGATCTCGCTGCCGTGGTCGGTCGGTCCGACCTCGAACGCCTCGCTATTCATCGCGGCGACGAGATACTCGACGCCCAGTGAGGCGTAGAGGTCGATCGGCTGCGAGATGGCGGCGTCCAACTCGCCCGAGCGCACGAGGTCGAGAGCCTCCCTGGTGGCGTCGATGCTGATGTTGTAGATGTGGCCCTCCTCACCGACCTTGGCGGTGTAGCCCGCCTGGGCGAGAACGGCGTTCGTGGCAGCCAGGGCGTACTCGGACTGCTGGAAGACACCCTTCAGGTCGGGGTTCGCCGTGAGCACCGTTTGCAGCGCAGCCACCTGCTTTTGCGGATCCCAATCGGTCGGCTCTTCGATGAGCTCGATGTCTGGGTACTGCGCCATGCACTCGGCGAAGCCCTGGGTTCTCTCGCGTCCGTTGATGGACGTGGCCGCGCCCTGCAGGGACAGCACCTTGCCCTCGTACCCGATCGCCTCCGCCATGTCCTCACAGGCGATCGTCCCCATGCCGATGTTGTCGACGCGGACGATCATCGCGACCGGACCGCCGTCTGGCCCGACGTCGATGGCGACGGTCGTCACGCCCTGCTCCTCCGCGTACTCGAGGGCCGGGACGATGGCGTTGCTGTCGTTGGCGAACACGACCAGCCCGTCTGCGCCCGCCGAGATCAGGTTGCGGATGTCGGTGTTCTGCTGGGCCGAGTCGCTGTCGGCGTTGGTGGGCGGGAGCACCTCGAACGAGGCGCCCTCACCTGCGGCGGCGACGAGGTCTTGGAGCACGACCGAGTACTCGTTGAACAGGAACGGGGCCGAGTAGCCGAGCTGCAGCATCTCCGCTGCCGCCGTGGTGGTGGCCTCGCCGCCGCCTGCAGTGGTGGTCGTTTCGTCGCCTGACTCTCCGCATGCCACCGCCAAGAGTGCGAAGGTCAATCCGAGCACGGCATATCTGGTACTCGCGCGATGCATGCGCGTCTCCTTGTCTCCCCGGTGATCGTGCGCCCGCGGCGCGGGCGTCACGGCGCCGCAAACGTTCGCATTGAGGTGAGGGTGTGTCAAACGGTCCGAGGCAGCGAACTCTCAGATGCCCTCGATGGCGGACACGAGCTGGTGCTCGTCCCAGCCCTTCTCGAACTCGCCGACGATCTCGCCGGCGAACATGACGAGCACCCGGTCGCACAACGCCAGTTCGTCCAGCTCGTCCGAGACCATCAGCACCGCGGTGTCGACCGATTCCTGGATGGCCGTCATGAGGATCACCTTCGAGGCGATGTCGACGCCTGCCGTCGGGTTGGCGAGCACGAGCACCTTCGGGTCGGACGACAGGGCCCTGCCCATGACGGTCTTCTGCTGGTTGCCTCCGGACAGCTCGGTCACGAGCTGCTCGGGCCGACCGACGACGTCGAGGAACTCGATGAGTCGGGTGGCGGTCGCCCGGCGACGCTTGAAGTCGACGAAGCCGCCACGGCCGAGCCCCCTGAGGATCGGCAGCGTCACGTTCTCCTCGATCGACAGGTTCGGTGAGAAACCCCGGGCGTGTCTGTCCTGCGGGACGTACCCGACGCCCGCGGCGATCGAGCCGGCAACGTCGCCGGGCTCGAGGACTGCGTCGCCGACGACGATCTCGCCGCGGTCGTGCTTGACGATGCCGACGATGGCGTCTGCGACGTGGCCCTTGCCCGACCCGGCGAGCCCGGCCAGCCCGACGAACTCACCGCGCCGGACCGTGATGTCGACGTCGCGGCACTCGGTGCCGACGCCGAGGCCCCGCACCTGGAGCACCGCGTCTGCTTCCGCGGCCGCCACGCGGTGACGCTCGGGCACCTCGCCTGCGGCGCGCCCGACCATCGCGGTCACGATGTCCTCCGTCGTCAGGTCGTCGACCCGGGCCGTCGTCACGTGCCGGCCGTCCCGCAGCACCGTGACCTTCTGGCACACCTGATGGATCTCGTCGAGGTGGTGCGAGATGTAGAGGAACGTGACCCCGCTCTCTTGGAGTCGCCGCATGTGGTCGAAGAGCTGCTCGATGTCCGAGCCCTTGAGCTGGGCGGTCGGCTCGTCGAGCACGATGAAGCGGGATCCGAGCCGCAGCGCCCTGGCGATCTCGACGAGCTGGCGCTGGCCGACGTCGAGCCGGGAGGCGTCGACACCGACGTCGACGTCGATGCCCCACTCATCGAGCAGCTTCCTGCCCTCGGCGCGCATCGTCCTCCACCTGATGAGCCCCGCCTTGGCATCGGGGTATGCGTTGAGGAAGAGGTTCTCGGCGACCGTGAGGCTGGGGATGACCGTCGACTTCTGATAGACGCAGGCGACCTGCTCGCGCCATCCGGTCCTGTCTGCCATCCCCGGGGCGGCCTCGCCGTTGAAGCGCACCTCACCTGCGTCCGGCTTGATGAGACCCGTGATGACCCCGACCAGCGTCGACTTGCCGGCGCCGTTGCGCCCGACGAGGGCGTGCGACTCGCGAGGGAGGACGGCCATGGTCACGTCCCGCAGCGCCCTGGTCACGCCGAAGGACTTCGAGATCCCACTGACCGCCACCACCGGCGCTTCGTTTGGCTGGACGGCAGCCTCAGCGTTCACGATGTCCCTCGATCGCGGTCGGCGGGACTCACTGCGCTCGATCCCTGGTGTCTCGGGCATCCGGTGTGCAAACCTTTGCGCCGCTGCGCAGCGAGCGTAGGGGTCGGGCGGGGGGCCGTCAAAGGGTAGGGCTCAGGGCACACCGCGCAGCAAGGTCACCTCGGCCTCGGCGGAAACCCGGATGGGATCGGCGTCACCTCCGAACACGGAGACCGCCCTCAGCAACGTGAGCGGGACGTCCCGTCGATACCGGACGAACACCGTGTCGGTGGCGATGCCGACCTCGACGTCCGGACCGGGGCACTGCCCTGCCGGGACGCCGGCGTGCTCGGCGAGGTAGGAGCAGACACGCTCCCTGGCGAGCGAGGCGTCGAGGCGTGCCGGAAGGTCCGCATAGAGGGCATCGGCGTCGATGGCGGTCGCTCCTGCGATGGCGGCTCCGTCGACGATCCCGGCGACCTCGCGATGGTCGGACAGGACGCGCCACAGGTCGACAGAGATCCCACCGAGGAACAAGACCATCATGGCCAACAGAAGCACCATCACAGGCGAGGAGAACCCATCTTGATCCATCACGGAAGGCTCCTGAAATCGTCGACGCGCTCGGTGTGCTCTGCGGTGTACGTCATCTCCGTCCACCGCTCGGGGATGAGTGGGATGGCGACCGCGGGGATGGGGACGGCGACGGTGACGATCACCTCATTGCCCCGGACGAGTTCGTTCCCCAGGGTGCCCGCGATCGAGACGGTCATGCACCCGGCCCCGGCACAGGCGATCTCGCCCAGGCCGTGGTTGGCGGCGATCTCGTCGGCGAGTGCGAGAGCGGCGCCTGTCCCGCTCTGCCAATCGTCTGCGAGCACCACGGCGCGGGCCGCCTCCTGGGCGATGAGCCGGGCGACGTTCGTCCGCTCACCCCAGGTGCCGATCGTGAGCACGAGGATGGCGACAGGCATGAGGAGAAGCCCGAGGCCGATCGTCCACTCGACGGCGGTGAACCCACGTTCGCCACGTTCGGCCTTCACGGCGAGGCCGGTTCGTCGACCGGCCGTTCGACGACGGAGCGGCCCTCGATGTCGATGTCGATCTTCGGAAGACCACCCACCCACCAATCGAATTGACCGGTCGCTCTGGCGACCATCACGCCCCCGGCGTCCCCACACGTGACCACGATCGACTCCCCGAGTCCGCCGCGCAGCAGGCCGGACTCGCCGCGCAGGATGCGATCTGCTCGCTCGGCACATTCGTCTGCCGTGCGACCGAGCGCCGCACCCCATCGGGCTCCCTCGTCGACGGCGGCGCGGATGGCACCACCCCCGTACTGGAAGGCGATCACGTTGGCGATCATCAGCAGCAGCACCATGGCGAACGAGATCATCACCACCCACTGGATGGCGGCGAACCCGTCCTCGGCGCGCCCGGCGGGCAGCGTCAACCTCCCGGTACGCCGAACGTGTCTCGGATCCAGTTGACGACGTCGACGCCGAGCACCTCGAGCACGCCCCAGATGGCGACGAGTACGAGCAAGCCGACGGCGGCGATGCCGATAGCCTCGGCCGTCTGGAACCCGCTCTCGGATTCGAGCGTCGTCCATGCCTTACTCATGGTCTCTCCTTCCCCACGAACAACGGACCCCTCGTTCCTGCGTCCCCACATCGCGTATGTGCGACCAGGGGACGCACGAACACGTGGGCGGCTCATCCCAGACCTCTGAGGACGATCCACGGCAGCGGGGCGGCGACGAACAGGATCAGGATCGGGGCGAGGATGGCGATGATCGGTATCAGCATCACCGCACGCCGCCGAGTTGCCTGACGGCGCATCGCCTCCTGCCTGTCGTCTCGAATGTCCTCGGACAGGGCCAGGAGGGCTCCGGCGAGGTCGGATCCTCTCTCGTCTGCGGTGGCGAGCACCTGATAGCAGCGCCTGGCGTGCGGCTCGGGTGTCAACGCTGCGATCCTGCGAAACGCTGCGCCGGCGGGCATTCCGCTCTGATGGAGGCGCAACGCTTCACCGAGCTCGTCGATGATGGCGCCATGTCCCCGCTCGGTGAGCCCGCGCACTGCAGAAACGACCCCGCCCCCGACACGGATCCTCATCGCCAGCAGCTGGTTGATGGTGTAGAGCTCGATCCGCATGCGGTTGCTGCGGTCTTCGATGGCACCGTCGACCTTACCGCGCCAGTAGGCGGCCCCGCCGACGAAACCGATGACGGACGAGAGCAGCGTCAATGCAGCTGAACGTCTCGTGACGATCGCCACGAGGAATCCGACTGATCCGCCCGTCGCTGCGAGCAACAGCTGCCTGACTCTGTACTCCTGGACCCGAGTGGCGGCGGGGACGTTCTGGAGCAGGCCGGCTTGTCGGAGCCGTCTGGCGACGCCGTCCTCGCTCGTTGCGTCGATGAGCCTTCCGAGCTTGTCGGCGAGAGAGAGGAGCGGCGGAGCGAAGAGCCGCGCCACAGTCGACTCCCCTCCGCGGCTCGGCATGACTGCAGTGACGTCGACGCTCCGCCCGAGCATCGATCTGGCGGCTGCCGTGTACGGCCGCACTCGGGCCGACAGGCGCACCTGCGGCCTGACGATGTAGCCGGCGAACAAGGCGGCGGCGATTCCTGCGAGCGCGGCGGCCAGAACGGGTAGACCGAACATCACACCCCGATCTCAGCCGGCTCGGACCCGAAGACCCGCTCTTCGACCGGTTCCCGCCCGAGCCGCGCCACCCAGACGGCACCGGCGAGGCTCAACACACCGGCGACGACCACGACGACGAGACCGAGGGAGCTGCGATAGAAGTCCCGATACTGGCCGGGCCGCGCCGTCAGCAGGAGCAGCACGAACCACGGGACGGCGAACACGATCCTGGCGTTGATCCGCTGTTCGAGTGCATTCGAGCGGATCTCCTCGAGCGTTCGGAGGTCTCGGGTCGTGGCTTCAGCCAGGTCGTAGAGGATCTCCGGCACGATCGAGCCGCCTCGCTGGTATGCGAGCAGCAGCACCTCGACGATCCGGTCGGTCGTCGGGTCGGCCAGCTCGTCGCGTACCGCCTCGAGTGCCGCCGTCGGGCCGAGGACCCGAGCCAGCGTCGGGTATCTGGCGAACGCCTCCCGAAGGCCGTCCGGCCCGGTGAGAGAGAGCTCGTCGAGCGCCGCCGCAAGAGACATGCCGCTGCGAACGGACCCAACGAGATGGCGGAGGCCATCAGGCCATGCCTGCTGAGTCTCGGCCAGCCTACGAAGCCGCCGTCGGGCGTAGAACCAGCGTGGCAGGGCCGCCATGGAGATCGCCGGCGGAAGGGCCACCCAAACGGTGCCACTCATGGCGACGCCGGCGAAAAGCCCGACCAAGCCCACCACGAGGGAGGCCGCCCAGAAGCGGGCCGGCGACATCTGCAAGCCGGCTTGGAGCAACCAGAGCTGCCCGCTCGACACGACGGCACGAGACCCGGAGGTGCGCCACGACAGGCTTGGTGCCACCCCCGTGATGTAGCCCGCTGCGAGATAGGCGAAGACCCCGGCGGACAGGGCGGCGAGCAGTCTCACAGCGGGTTCACCGTCCCGTCGCATATCGCCCGCAAGGAGTGATTCCCACCGATCGCAGCCTCGATTCGCTCGGCAATTTCGACGGGTGGGAGGCTCCCCGTCCACGCGAACGGCTTGCCGAGCGCCTCACGGAGAAAGATCGGCTCCGTGGTGAAGTCGTCGGTGAGTGACGGAGTGACTGCCAGGATCTCAGTCGTCTGGCGCCGCAGACCGTCACTCCTGGCGACCGCATCCCTGTCGAGGTGAACGACGAAGTCGATCGTGCTCGCAAAGACCTTGCGGACGACGCGCTCCGTGACGTTCTCTCCCGCCATGAGCGCCGCGTTCGAGATCGCATTGAGCGCGTCTCGCGCCGAATTCGCATGCACGGTGCAACAGAATCCGCAACCGGCGTTGGACGCCCTCGTCAACTCGAAGGCCTCGGCGCCGCGGACTTCGCCGACCACGATGCGGTCGGGCCGCATCGCCAATACGAGCTTCACGAGGGCGCGCAACGAGATCTCGCCTCGGCCGTCGAGACCGGGGGGCCGCGCTTCGTAGTAGGACGAGTGCGGGCTGAGCGGCACGTGCAGCTCTCGCACCTCCTCGACGCACCGGACGCAATGGCTGGCAGGAGTCGCATCGAGGAGAGCGGACAGCAGTGACGTCTTGCCGGCCCCCGGAGGACCGGACACGAGCACCGACGTCGATGCCTGCATGACCGCCCAGAGAAAGCCCGCCGCCGGCGGCGACAACGAGCCGCGCTCGACTAGGTAGGGAAGCGTCTCCCGCCGGAGCGCATACCGACGGATCGTCGCGGAGATCTTGTCCGAGATCGGCGGGATGACCGCGGTGAGCCGGGCGGTGTCTTCGAGCACTCTCGCCTGAACGATGGGGCTCGATGTGTCGAGATGGCGATCGGTGTCGCCCAGGAGCCGACTGATCACCTGCATCGTCTCCTCGCTCGTCGTCGGTGTCGTCAGAGACTGCAGGCGCCCGTCGCCGTCGATGTAGGTGACGCGGTCTCCCTCGATGAAGATCTCCTCGATCTCCCCGCGAGCGAACAGCTCGGTGAGAGCACCGTGCTGGGTGATGGAACGAATCACCCGGCGCGACATCTCGGCAGGGTCGCGCAGTGTTCTCATGCCGGCGGCGCCCTGATGGGCCATCGCCTGATAGGCCTCGACTGCCTCCGAGATCACGGTCTGGACGCGGCCCTCGTCGAGCCGCGGGTCGAGCTTCTCAGCATCGATCTTGTCGAGGACCCTTCGCCGTATGTGCTCATAGGCGCTCGTCTGGCTCACCGGCGTACCCCCATCGGGACGGCGACGCGAGCCAGCCTGGCGACGGCCTTCGTGAACGGCCCTCTGGGGACGGGATCACCGCTCCAGGCGGCTCGAGCGACACGCCTGTCGTGAGGCACCATCGTCACCGACCGAGGCGAGACGGCCTTACGAACCTCGGCCTCGAGCTCGCCAGCCGCGAAGGCGCCACCAGAATGCTGGTTGATGACGACATGCAGCGGCTTGCCGGCGATGAGACGTCTTCCGTCCGCCAGCCAGTCGATGATGCGACCCGCGCCAAGTGGCGAGGCCGAGCCGACGAGGACGATCACGTCTGCGGCAACGAGGAGACTCCGCGAGACTCCGAAACGCGCCGGGCCGCCCTGGTCCGGCAGGTCATCGATCCTCGATCCGACGTTCACGACGACCTGGGCGCGCGTCGCCCGGAGCTCGGCGAGGACTTCGGTGACGTCGCCGGGACGGAGCTCGAACCAGTCGCGAGGGTTGGGGAGCCCGCACAGCACCTCGATCCCGATCGACGTGAGGCGGTGGAGCGTCGCGTCGAGTTGAGTCGTCCTGTGGAGGACTGCGTCAACGGCAGATCGGATGTTGGGGTGGAGCCCGAGCCCGAGCCGCTGTGCGATCGACGGTGCCTGCTCGTCAGCGTCGACGAGGACGGTCGAAACCTCGTTGTCACGCAATGCCGCCGCCAGCGCGATCGCGATCTCCGTGGCGCCGCTGCCTCCCGTGGCTGCCGAAACGGCAACCACGGTCCCTCGGTTGCCTCCATGTGGGACGGCGTCGTGATCTGCCACAACCGATGGCGGCCTCCCGCGAAAGGCGTCGACCGGGCTCGCCGGCTTCGCATCGTCCGTGACGACCGGACCGACGAGGCGTACCACGATCTCGAGGATCTCGGCCGCCGGAGAGTCCGCGGCGACGGCCTCGTCGACGCCAAGGTCGAGCAGGCGAGCCTTGCCGGCCCCCTCGGTGTCGGCGCCGTCGTAGAAGCCGATCACACGCGCCCCGCGCCGTTGCAGCGCCGCGACGAGCCTGTGGCTGAGGAACGAAGTGACGTCGTCGACGAGCAGAGCGTCGTACTGCTCCGCAATCGCGTCCTCAGGTGAGACCACGTAGCCGCGCACGACGGCGCCGCCATGATCCATGAGGAAGAAGTGCAGGTCCTGGGCCCATTCGCGTGTCGAGTGGGCGAGCACGACGGTTGGCTCACGCATCGCCGGATCTCGGGTCGAACACGGCGAGCGGATCGGCCGGCGACGCTCCCGTGGCGCGCACGACGTATATCTCACCGTCCGTGAGAGCCGAGGCGAGGCGCAAGGTGGTCGGCCCGTCGGCCGCGATGGTGACGATGAGATCCGATGAAGCAGCGACGGACGAGCCGCTCGAGAGGACATCGATCACCTCCACGTTCGTGACGACATACGAGGCAATGCCATCACGAACGACGACCACGTCGACCTGATCGCCCACGTCTATGTCGCCGCCCACCGACCGGCCTGATGTGAGCTCGATGGCCATCGCCCTCAGCCCCTCGGCACCGAGCGCGGCCCGCAGGTCGGTGGCGAGGATCGGATCACCGCCACGGATGGAGGCGCCGGCGACTCTGCCGGCTTCGATGGCCTCGGCGACTTCGGCATCGCTCAACAGCGCATCGATGAGAGCGATGTCGTCGGCGGACGTCTCGACCATGCGAACATCCTCGGCCACGAGGCTCGCCCCGGCCGGGATGTCGTGGGCGGCGACCGCCACGAGGGCCGCTTCGGATCTGTCGCGCAGCAGGGCAAGGACGAGTAGGAACGCCAGCAGCCCGGCAAGCACCATGATCACGTGGCCGATCGACAGTTGCGTGAGCAACGGTCGGCGCGGAACCGGCTCCGTGATCGGCGATTCCATCGGTGGATCCGCCCGTCGCGCAGTCTGAGTCATCCCCTGTCACCTCCCCCAGTCGAAGTCCCCCGGTGCGATGATGAGTGCGATCAGCCGGGCGGCTCGTTCGGCCTGGGTGAGGCCCTGCTGGATCTTATTGCCTTGCGGTGGTCGGCCGCCACCGTCACGTGTCGACGTCCTGGTCGAGCCGCTCGCTCACGGGGAAGCCCTTCAGCCATTCGAGCACCTCGTCGCGGAAGAAGCGGAAGGAGCGGCCGCCCGGAAGCCGGTATGCGGGGATCGAGCCTTCTCGCGCCATCCGGCGAACCACCTGGACGTTCATCCCCAGGAGCTCGGCGACCATGGCGGTGTCGAGCACTTGTGGATAGTCCTCGCTCCGTGCCACTGCCCAGCCTCCTTCGCCGCCCTTTTGTGGATGGTACACGATTGAGAACGGGCTGTGGCGAGATTTAACGATACTCTTCGCGTCCCACCCTCTGCTCTTGCGTCCCACCGTCGCACACATGCGATGCAGGGACGCAGGAACCTCGAGACCGCCGCCCCAGCATTCCGGCGTCCCACAGTCGCACCGACGCGATGCAGGGACGCAGGATCGGGGGTGGAGGCGGCCCCCCGCCTCAGCGGGGGTCCCACCCGGCGCGGATGTTGCGCTTGAACTTCGGCTTGCGGCGCGGACCCCTGGCGGCCTCGAACCCGGACGCCACCCTTCCTCCCGTTGCGTCGCACAGAACGCTTGGGAGCAACGAGCGGCGGGTTTCGCATCGTCCCACAGGGCCCCCGCCAGGCCATGCTTCCTCACTCGACGTCGAAACGTCCTGCCTGGGCACCACACCCACAGGGCGTAGCCAACCATGCACATAGCGCGTTGTGGAGGAAAGTTCTCTCTCACTCTGCGCAAGTGGTCTGCCGGCCGTTCATGCGTCGCACCGTCGCAAATGTGCGATGCAGGGGCGCCGGAACGGCCCACGTTCGCTCCAGGTGCGACAATCGCCGTGTGACGACCGGCGACCCATTCGAGGAGCTGGACGAGGAGCTGCGGCACCGGATGGCGGGCGAGTTCCGGAGGACGGCCGAGGAGGACGAGTACGCCGCCCGCAAGGCGGCGCTGCGTTCCCGATCCCTCGCTGACGTCGCATTCGAGCTGCTCGGGCGGGGCGACGTCGTCGCAGCCGTCGTCGGGAGCTGGCACCGCTACCAGGGGACCATGAGTCACGCCAAGGGATCGCTGGCGAGCCTCACCACGGGGATCGGGGACTCGGTGCACCTCAACCTGGAGGGCCCGGTGTCACTGGAGGTGGTCGAACGCAGCGCCGCCGGCGGCCGCTCGCGAGAGCCCATGGCCGCCGAGTCGTTCATGGCGAAGCTGAGGGAGATCGAACTCAGCGAGCATCCCGTCGACATCGTGCTGCACTCGGTCGAGGAGTCGATCGCCGGGCGCATCGAGGCGGTCACGAAGGATCACGTGATGCTCGTGACGACGGACTCGCGGACCTGGTTCGTCCCCATCAGGGAGATCGCGGCAGTCGTCGAACGGGAAACGTGAACCAGTCATGTGCGTGATGACACGCCAGAGCGGTGGGCCGGCGGTCCCCCCAGAACTCTCGCCTTTGAGCAAGCAAGAGGAAGAGCGTCCGAAGTGCAACCGCCGACCCACCGGGCCTCGTGCGTCAGATCCTGCGTCGGGCCGACCAGCCACTGAACGCGCCGAGCAGGAGCATGACGAGAGCGATGATGAGCAGCCAGCGCAGAGCCTCGACTGCCAGTCCAACCCCGCCCAACAGCAGAGCCAGGATCAAAAGGATGACAATCCACATTTTCGGTTCTCCTCACGGTCGATGCAGGTCCCTACCCGTCGCGAGAGCCCGGTAAACCGTTCGGCTCGAACGTGACGGCAGGTACGTAGAACCACGACCAGGCAATCCCGAGCGAGACGACAACGGTCGCAACTGACGCGGCGACGTCGGCGAACACCAGCGTCGACACCAGGAACACGGCCGATGCGAGGGCGATCGCGAATATGACCGAGCCGACGATCGTGAGCATGACCGTGAAACGCAGGTGCGCGGACGACCGGCGCCGCACCCCGGAGATGGGGGCTCTGACGCGCTGGTGCACGCTCGGCGCGATGAGGATCACAGACGAGACGGCCGAGCCGAAGAAGGCAACGTAATACGCCGTCCGGTCGACACCGCGAAGGTCGCCGAACGCCGGCTGAAACGGGAGCGTGAGGAGGAAGGCGAAGAGGACCTGCACACCGGGCAACGTCGTCCGCAACCCTTCGAGGATCGCTCGGAAGGCATCGTCGACGTCGTTCTGCGACAGGCCCTCTCCGCCGTTCCGGACTTCAGCTGTCTCAGCCAAGCCCCGTACCAACGGTCTCCGTCACGGTGGTGGGTACGACGCCGTCACCTGCCGACTCCTCGCCACCTCCGATGGCGGCGAGCAAGACGAGAAGAGCGACGATGGCGACGATGACGAGCAGCACGACCCAGGCGGGGCGTCCGTCACGCCACTCGAAGTCCTCGGCTTCCTGGTTCTGATCAGGAAGGGGATCGAGCATCATGGGTTGCATCAGGTCTCACCTCCATTCGTGAAACAGGGAGCGATACCCGATTCGTCGAGATCTCAGACCGAAGCAAACCCCGTTTCCGGCGTCCCGGCATCGCACATACGCGTCAGGGGTACGCCAGAACGGACCCCAGGGGCTCGGCCCCCCCGTTCCGGCGTCCCGGCATCGCACCTACGCGTCAGGGGTACGCCAGAACGGACCCCAGGGGCTCCGTGACGAATCAGCCGGAGACGCGGTACCGGGCGAGAACCCCTCCCTGTCCCGAGACGTCCACCTCGTCGGCGACGGCTGCGAGCACCCGCTGCTCGAGAGATCCCTCCCAGGTGGCAGGGGGCCATGCGCCGGAGCCCCTCGGGTCGATGGACATCTCGACGTGCACCTCGCCCGCGGCCACGGTGAAGCCGGCTTCGATCCTGGCCTTCGTGTCGGCCGCGACCATCAACGAGGCCATCTCGTTCGTTGCGAGCATGGCGTCCTCTGCGCTGTCGTAAGGGATGTCCGCCTGGGTCGCCGCCCCGCACGCAACCACCCGCAAGACGGCGAGCGCCTCCCGATTGGCTGGAACCGACACCGAGATCGAGGAGGTTGTCACCCGCTGGATACTACGGTGCGAGCGCCGTCGTCCGATCCTGGTCGGGGCGGCACACCACATGACAACGCCGCACAGACCAGACACCGCCTACCACATCACCGTTCCGGCGAGCCCGGAACAGGTCGGGCTCGCCCGTCTCTTCCTGGCGGCTGTCTTGCGCGGCACCGACCTCGGCGACCACACCCAGGAGACCATCGAGGACGCCAAGCTCGCCGTCTCCGAGCTCGTCACTGCGCTCATCTCCGGCGGGAGCGCCGAGCGCATCGACGTGACCGCCTGGCGAGGACCGAACGCCGCCTTTGCGGTCAGGCCATGGGTCGATCCGGCTGAAGGTGACGACTTCGGACCCCTGTCGATCGTCGAGGCCCTGTTCCCGGGAACGACGGTGCTCGTCGGCGAGGTCTTCGTTCCCTTGGAGCCCGGTGTCGATGGCTGAGCCCCGGCCCGAGGAGGACACCGTCATCGCCCTCTTCGAGCGCCGCGACGAGGAGGACGCCAGGCGGGCCATCGTCGAGAGGTTCGACCCGCTCGCCCGCAGCCTGGCGAAGCGCTTCACGGGCCGCGGCGTCCCACTCGACGACCTCGAGCAAGTCGCCCGCTTCGGGATGCTCAACGCCATCGACCGCTTCGACGCCGAGCGGGGGGTGAAGTTCGCCACGTTCGCGGGCAGGACCATCATCGGGGAGTTGAAGCGTCATCTCCGCGACCAAGCCTGGTCGCTTCGGGTGCCCCGCTCCCTCCACGACCTCTGGCTCGAGACCGGCAAGGCGATCGACACCCTGACCCAGCGCCTCGCCCGAACCCCCACCATCAGGGAGATCGCAGCTGAGCTCGACGAGGACATGGACAGGATCATCGAAGCGATCGACGCCGGCAGCGCATTCACAGCCGGCTCGCTCGACAGCCCCGTCGGCGAAGAGGGAAGCGCGACGCTCGCCGACGTGCTCGGTGACGTCGACTCGGCTCTCGAGAGAGCAGGTGAGCGCTCGACACTCTCGGAGCACCTGACGAGGCTGCCTGACAGGGAGAGAACGATCCTGTACCTCCGGTTCTTCGAGGGGAAGACCCAGAGCGAGATCGCCATCGTCGTCGGCGTCTCACAGGTCCATGTCGGGCGGATCCTGGCTCGAACGCTGGACGACCTTCGAAACGCCATCTCGGAGAGCGGCGGAGCCTGAGGGTTTGCACCTTCGCCGTTCGGGGTATCTGAGGCTGAGACTCATCGGGTCCCGCGACGATCGATGATCGGCGGGGGCCGCGTGACGACCCCAGGCGGTGACCACGCACGACGAGGAACGGAATGCGACTTGAGCTCCCGGCGGACGAGTACGCGCCTGCGGCGGTGCGCCGCGGGATGGAGACGGAGCGGGGTCGGCTCGGATCATGCTTCGACGACGTCGCCCTCATCCTCTCGGAACTCGTCAGCAACAGCGTTCGGCATGCCGGCGCCCACGAGATCGAGGTCGTCGTGGATTTCGAAGGACCTCGAGTCCATGTCGCGGTGACGGACGCAGGAACGGGATTCGAGCGTGTTGCGGCCGCGGAGAACGGGGGTCTCGGCCTCGTCATCGTCGACGAGCTCGCGTCAGACTGGGGAGTCGAGCGAGGAGACGGGACGACCGTGTGGGCGTCGGTGGATCGAGATCGGTGCCACGCCTCCGGGTAGCCCCCCGGCGACTTGATCTCGGGTCGTTGCTACGCTCGCGCTCTGCAATCGAGGCCACTCAATCGACGAGGGAATCGGTGTCCACATTCTCCTATTCCATCGAGCAGCTCGGCGACCGCCCGGTGGCCAAGGTCGAGGGTGAGATCGATCTCGCAGCGGTAGACGGGTTCGAGGGCGCCATCGACGCCCTGACGGCGGAGGCCGGCGACCGCGACGCGTTGCTCGACATGGCCGACGTCACGTTTCTCGACTCGAGCGGCCTGCGGGTACTCATGAAGGCTCACCAGCGCTGGACCGACGCCGGGAGCACGCTCACGATCCGCAATCCCTCATCAGCGGTCTCCCGAATCCTCGAGATCACCGGGTTGTTGGACAAGCTCGATCTGGAGTGAGCGAGCCCCCTGGTCTCGCCGCACGATGAGGAGCGAGAGGTCGTCCTCGTCCGCCCGATGAGGGCGACGAGCAACGAGCCCGTCGGCCAGGGCTCCGAGGTCCCCATCACCATGTGAGGCGATGAAGGCCGCCGTCGCCTCGATGGACTCGAGCAGATCCGACCCGGGTGCCTCGACGAGGCCGTCCGTGAAGAGCACGATCAGGTCGCCGGGATCGAACGTCACCGACGCTTCAGTCCGGGGCCCCTCGAAGCCGATCCCGAGCGGCGGATCGGACCCTTCGCCGAGCAGCTCCGTCGAGCCGTCGGCCCTGCGAATGATGCCCGGCAGGTGGCCTGCCCGGCTGTACAACAGCGACTCGCCATCGGCGGCAAGCACCGCGTACAGGAGTGTCGTGAGGTCGGCCAGCTCGATCGTCTGGTCGACGAGCTCGAGCTGCCTCGCAGGGCCACCGATGGCGGCCTGACCGAGGCCTCGGAGGACGTTGCGGGTCTCGGCCATGTGGGCGACCGCTCGCGAGCCGTGGCCCGCGACGTCGCCGACCACCAAGGCGAGGGCGCCGGTACCGTCGATGAACAGGTCGTACCAGTCTCCCCCGGCGCCGGCGTACGCTGCTGATGGCACGTATCGCACCTCGGACTCGATCCCGGCGATCGCTGGTCGAGACTCCGTGCCGAACCAGCGCAGCAGCCCTGCGACGAGCTCTCCGTGCTCGTGCAGCGCAGTGATGCGGCCTCGGGTTGCGTTGATGGCGCCGATCGCCGCCAGCACGGACAGAGCCAGCAGCCCGCCGAGCAGCAGACTCGTGAGGGTGACGGCCCGCCTGCTGCCCAGGACGCCTTGGACGGCACGCTCCTCGATGTCGTCGCCGAGTACCGCGGTCACATCGACGACCTCTTCGAGTTGCGCCGTCGCCACGTCGAACCAGTCCCTGTGGCTTGTCATGAAGATGCCCGCACGGGCGTCCTCGAGGATCGTCCGGAGCGCGCTCTCGGCGGCGCCGCCGGCGTCCGAGTCGTCGAGTGACTCGACCATGTCACGAGCCTCGCCCTCGAGCAGGTCGGCGCCCTCGGTCCGGTTGAACGCCAGGTCGCGCCCGATGAGGATCAGCTGGGTCTCCTCCTCCCGAGACGGCGGCTCACGGCGAGCGATCAACTCGACGATCAAGTCTCGGCGAGCCGCCAGCGCATCGACGACGCCGACCAGCCTGGCGATCGCTCGCCTCGTCTCGGCATCCGAGGCGTTCTGGGTGAAGAAGGCCGCCTCTCCGAGTGCTTCCCGCATCGGGGCCACCACGGCGGCGTAGAGATTCGAGTCGTCGCCGGCGTCGCGGACAGACACGCTGGCACGGATCTGCTGCAGTGCCGCCAGCGCCCCGGATGCCTGGTCGAAAACGGCAGCCACCCGACGCGGCGCCTCCGCCCGCGCCTCCTGGAAAGCCGACACCGCGGCATCCGTCGACGACGCCGTCGCCCGGTACTCCTCGAGCATGGCGGAATCGCCGGAAACCAAGAACAACGCCCCGAGCCCGCTCTCCCGATAGGCGGTGGCGAGCACCTCGATCGAGGACGATGAGACCATCGCCACCTCGGACGACTCACGGGCATCGGTGACGCGGCCCGCGGCGGCGCGGACGAGGACGAACAGAGCGATCGCCAATCCGACGACGACGAGAACCGCGAAGGGAGCGACGGTGGTCGCGCCCCCGATACGCAGCCGTCGACGCGTCGGCCGGAGCAGCGTCATCGGCGAATCAACCGTCCGTTCGGCGCCGGGGGAGGCCGGAGCTCATCACCGCGAGCCTACGTAGGACCGTGCCACCAGTCGAACCGCTGAGGCTGACGCGGAACGGTCCCGGGGCGGGATCCGGGACCGAACCGCGACCCTTGCGAGCCCCTTCGGCTCAGTTCTGGCGTGCGCGGCCCGTGGGAGTCAGTTCTCCTCGACCGTGACGTCGACGTCGTCGGGCACGACCTGGTCACGGGTTTCGTCGCCGGCGAGGAAGAGCAGCCAGACGGCACCGGCGATCACCAGCGCGAGGAGCAGTGCGACGATGACCCCCATCGGGCTCGGCGGACGCTCCACGATGATCGGGTCGTGGAGGTGGTCATAGTCGATGTGATCGGACATGGGTGTCCCCTTCTCGAATGCTTGAATCGAGAGTCGTACCCGCATGTCGAAGTCGATAAACGGCGGGAGGCGCGTGGAATCAGCGGGACCCGGGCGTATCAGTCGAGCGCCGCCAGGAATGCCCCGGCCACGTCGCCGTCGTGTCCCACGAGCCGCACCTCGTCGAGCGCCTCTGGGTGGCTCTTCACCCACCGCATGGTGGCGGACGCGATGACTGCGGTCGCCTCGACGAGGGGATACCCGAAGACCCCGGCCGAGATGGCAGGGAGCGCCACCGTGCGAGCACCGTGAGCGGTGGCGGCGTCGAGCGCCGTCGCGACGGCCTGGGCGAGCAATCGGGCGTTGTCCCCGTCAGGTTCGTATCGAGGGCCGACGACGTGGACGACGTGGTGGGCCGGCATCGACCCGGCCGAGGTCACCGCCGCGCTGCCGGCACCGACGGGGCCGTGCTCGAGGACCCATCGGTCGGACTCGTCCTGCACGATGTCACCCCCGGCGCGCACGATGGCGGCCGCTACCCCGCCCCCGTGGGCGAGCTGCTCGTTGGCGGCGTTGACGATGACGTCTGTGTCCTGTGTCGTGAGATCGCCCTGGACGACCCGGATCACCGTGGTGGTCATGGGATCGTCACCCATCCCGGTTCGGGGCCGCCGGCTACGAGCCGGCGCAGCTGCTCGCCGAACCTCCCGGCGTCACCCGTCGTGAGGTACTCGACGGAGCCGCTTCCGACCCCGGCGGTGTCGACGAGCCTCCCGAGCTGCCTGGCCACCGCGCCGGAGGGGTCGACGAGCTCGACGTCCGGCCCGAGCACCTCTGCGATGAGGTGAGCGATGAAGGGGTAGTGGGTGCAACCGAGCACCAGCTTGTCGATGCCGGCGACAAGCAGCGGCTCGAGGTACCGGACGAGGAGGTCACCCGCCAGCTCGTCGCGACCCTCCTCGACGGCAGCCGCCAGCCCCGGGGCGGGGACGGCGATCACCTGGACACCGGCGGCGTGGCGATCGACGACCGAGGCGTAGAGCTCACCCTGAAACGTCGCCGTCGTGGCCAGCACGCCGACTACTCGCTTGGAGCTGTTGGCTGCGGCGGGCTTGACGGCCGGTTCCATGCCGACGAATGGGACGGGCGAGAACCGGGCGCGCAGATGATGCAAGGCAGCAGCGGATGCACTGTTGCATGCCACGACGATCGCTTCGGCGCCTCGACCGAGGAGGAAGGTGCTGACGGCGACCGCCCTGGCCCGTACCTCGGCGAGGGTGCGCTCACCGTACGGGGCGTGGCGCTGGTCGGCGAGGTAGATCACGTGAACAGAAGGGTGCTGGACGCGTATCTGGTCGAGGATCGAGAGGCCTCCGACGCCTGAGTCGAACACTCCGATGGTCGCCACGGGCGCCGCTCACCAGCCCGACAGCGTGTTCGCCAGGTGCGGGGCGTAGAGGTCCGGCTCCAGGAGAAACGAGTCGTGTCCCTTGTCCGAGTGGACCGTGATCCAACGGTTGGGCACGTCGGCGGTCTCGAGGTACTCGACCATCTCCTGCTGCTCGTCCTGGTAGTAGCACACGTCCGAGTCGATCGAGAAGACGAGGTAGCGCTGGTGCTTGCAGGCGACGAACACCTCCGACATGTCCTCGACCCCCGCTTCGGTGACGAGATCGAAGTTCTGCCACGCATCCACGATCCTGAGGTAGGAGTTTGCGTCGAAGCGGTCGACGAACTTGGCGCCCTGGTGCCACATGTACGACTCGAGGGGGTGCTCGATCGGCAGCGCGCCCGGCTGGTCGGACGTCTCGATCACCTCGTCGCGGGCTCGCAGGCGGAGATCCTTCAGTGAGATGAAGCTCTTGTGGCTGATGATCCTCGCCAGCGCCAGCCCGCGGTTCGGAGGACGTTCGACGTGGTAGTCGCCACCCCTGAAGTCCGGATCCGCGTAGATGGCGTTCATCTGCTCGAAGTTGAGGAGGGTGTGCAGCGACGTGGTGCGCAGACCGGACGCGATCGGGACGGCGACGTCGACGAAGTCGGGGTAGCGAGTGGCGAGCGACAGCACCATGAAGCCCCCCGTCGAACCGCCGATGGCCGCATGGAGCTTCTCGATGCCGAGGCTGCGCGCCAGTTCGACCTGCGTGTCGACCATGTCGCCGAACCGAACCCTCGGAAATCGTGAGGAGTATGGGACTCCCGTCGCAGGATCGATCGAGGTCGGGCCGGTCGAGCCGTAGCAGCCGCCCAGGTAGTTGGCACAGATGACGAACCACTTGTCCGTGTCGACCGCCTTCCCCGGCCCGATGAAGTCGTCCCACCACCCGACGTGATACTCCTCGGTCCAGCGAGTTCCCACCTCGGGGAGCGACGGGTTGTGCCCGGCGGCGTGGTGGCTGCCTGTGAGAGCGTGGAACACGAGGACGGCGTTGTCCCTGGCCTCGTTGAGGGCTCCGTACGTCTCGTACGCCAGGGTCACCTCGGGCAGCGCCGCCCCGTTCATGAGCACGAACGGACGGTCGGCGGAGCCGAACGTGAAGAACTTGGTGCTTACCGAGCCGACGCCTTCCGGCATGCTGCCCTCCCGGAGACGGCAACAGGGTAATCGGCTCCTCGGAGGCGGCCGGTGGGTCGCTACGCTCGAACGATGGTGTCCAGGGCCGTGTTGATCACGGGCTGCTCGTCCGGGATCGGTGAAGCAACGGCCAGGCGGCTGGTAAGGGCCGGATGGCCGGTCTACGCCAGTGCCCGCAACGTGGCGGACCTCGCCGCCCTCGAGGAGGAAGGTGCCACCCCGCTTCGCCTCGACGTGACGGACCGCGATTCGATGGACGCCGCCGTCGATGCCGTCGTCTCCGACCACGGCGCAGTCGGCGTCCTCGTCAACAACGCCGGGTACAGCCAGAGCGGTACGATCGAGGAGGTCACGGACGACAAGATCCGGCGTCAGTTCGAGACGAACCTGTTCGGCCCGATCCATCTGATCAGGCGGGTTCTCCCGGGGATGCGCGCCCAGCGGTGGGGCAAGGTCGTCAACCTGTCGTCCATCGGCGGGCGCCTCGTGTTCCCCGGCGCGGGCTATTACCACGCCGCCAAGCACGCCATCGAGGCGCTCAGCGACGCCCTGAGGCTCGAGGTGCGCGACTTCGGCATCGACACGATCGTCATCGAACCGGGCCTCATCCGCACCGGGTTCGCAGACGGCATCACCGAGCACATCGACATCGACGAGGACAGCCCCTACGCCGACTTCGTTGCGAGCGTCCACGCCGTCTCGGTCGGGGCGTACGGCCCGGATGGGACGGCGAGCCGGTGGGGAGGCGATGCCGACCGCGTCGCCGCCGCAATCGAGAAGGCGATCACGGCGAAACACCCCGGAACGAGGTATCGAGTGACCGCATCGGCCAAGGTGCTCTTGACGGCCCGCGACCTCGTCCCCGACCGGGTCTGGGATGCCGCTGTGCGACGGGCCTTCGGTCGGCCGGCCGATCGCCGCTGATCTCTTCCGTTCCTGCGTCCCCCTGTCGCACCCTTGCGATGCGAGGACGCCGGAACGGGATCACAACGTGTGGCAGGGACCCTCGAACGTGTAGTCCGCTGCGGCTGGAGAGACGAAGAAGCCCTCGACGGACACGAAAGGCGACGCCGCTCCGGCACCGAGGCTCGCTCCGAGGCCGCCCGCCTGGTCGAAGAGCTGCTTCGAAGGGCGATACAGCGCCGAGGCCCGCGTGACGGCGTCGTTCGGGTTGCCGGCGTACACGTTGGCGGGCGAGAGTCCGTCGAACACGTACGACCCGATGGAGCCCGCCGCCACCTCGAGCCCCTCGGGAGTCATGTCGCCGATCTCGGCTGCCCGCTCCAGCACGGAGCGAACCACCGAGAACTCCAGGTAGCCCTTCACGAGCGCATCGCTCGGATAGCGGCTTGGGAAGGCGTCCGCCAGCACGTCGTAGACGTCTCCCATACCCTCGACGTCTGCACCGATCGGAGTGAAGAGCGCTGACATGAGCCAGGTCTGCGACAGGTAGTCGCCGAGCGCGGTGTCGAGCAGGCGCGCCGAGAACGACGGCATCGCCCCCGACCACTCACCCGCGTAGCCCTGCTGGATGGCCGCCCTGACGATGGCCGCGGAAGACGTCGGATCGGTCGCCAGCCAGGCCCAATCGGCGCCGCTCTGCGCGATGCCGGCGCCGATGGCGGCCAGATCGGCGCTCGACGAGATGGCCCCCTCACCGTCGAAGACCACCTCGGCGCCGAGCGACGCCAGCACGTGCTTGGCACCTGCTGCCGAGTCCTGCCCATAGTCGCCGGCATCCGTTGCGATGGCTACCTGCGGCAAGGCTCCCGCCTGCGCCCTCTGCTCCTCTGCGATGTACGTGAGGGCGTTCATGGCTTCCAAGCAGTAGTTGCTGCCGGTCTCGAGGATGTTGGCACCAAGCACCGGGTCGGCCCAGCCGGAGTACCACGTGGCAACGGTCGCCAGGCGGTGATCGGCGACGAGGTCGTCGGCGATGGCGGCAGTGTGCGGCGATCCGGTCGAGTGGGCGAACATCACCACGTGGTCGCGCAATGCTTCGTACTTCAGCCGATGCCGTGCGACGTCGTACCCGGTGTCGGACACCATCAGCTCGATCTGGCGATCTGCGATCCCACCGCGCTCGTTGAGGTCGGCCCAGAACACCAACTGGGCGTCCACGATATCGACCACCAGGCCGCTGAACGGCCCGGAGAGGTCGGCGAGCACGCCGAGATAGATCGTGTCGTCGGTGACGGTGACCCCGTCCGCCCTGATCTCGGGTGTCGCGGGAGAGGTGGTGGCCGTCTGGCTGGGAGCGATTGTCGGCTGCGTCGCCGCAGGAAGCGCCGCCTCGGTGGTCGGAGGAGTTGTGTCGCCCGTGCACGCTGCCGAGACGATCACGAGCGCAAGAAGGCCCCACGGGCGTCTCACGGGCCGACCTCGAACTCGACCCGCCGATCGGCGTCGCCGCCCTGCTCGCCAGGGAAGAGCTCCCCGTATGCCACGACGAAGAGCCGGTTGGCGGGGACGCCTGCTGCGACGAGGTACGAGCGCACCGCGTCGCCTCGCCCTTGGGCGAGGGAGGCATTCGGCGCGGCCTCTCCTGTCGCGTCGGTGTGCCCGGCGATGAGCACGCGCAGTCCCGGCTGGCCAAGGATGATGCGAGCGGCCTCGTCGAGGGCGGCGAGGCTCTCCGGCGACAACTCGGACGACGCAGAAGGGAAGACGATCGGGCTGGCGTCGATCAGGGTGACCAGGGCCTCACGGAGGCGACCCTCGTCGCCCTTGAGCTGGAGACGGAGACGGACGACGCCGACCCCGTCGATCGCCAGCAATCGCAGCTTCAGCGGCTCGACCGACTCGAAGACTCCCCCTTCGATACCGGCACGATCGACGACGCCGGACAGGGTGGCCACGTCTGCCTCGACCTCGATCGAGAGATGGGAATAGCCGCTCGCCGCCACGATCGCACGTGCCTCTGCTGCAAGCTCGCTCTGGGGACGAAGCGGGACGACTTCGAGGTCGCTGACGACTCGGGCGACCCCGTTGAGACGCTCGACGGCCGCAACGGCCTGACTCTCCTGCTCCGTCGTGCGAACGGTCCCCCGCAGCGTGACCACCTGGTCCTCGACGGTCGCCTCGACGCGGGTGAACCCGTTGGCATCGAGCGTCGACTGTGCGTCGGCCAGGATGTCGGCGTCGGAGCGCACGACGGCGGCTCCGAGCGACACGACGAGGCGGTTGTCGATCGACTCGAATCCCGGGATCCTGCCGAAGACGCGGGTGGCGGCCGCCACGAGCTCCTCGTCGGCTACGACGCCGACGAGGACGAGGGTCCGGTCCTCGACTCGGGTGGCGATGCCGGCGAACTCGGGGACCGCCAGTGCCTGGTCGATCCGCTCCTGCACGGAAACGGGGTCGCCGGCGCCCGACTCGAACCAGGCGGCCAGCCAGATGGCGACCAGTCCCAGGAACACCACGCCGAGGAACGGGACGATGAATCGCTTCGGGTCGGCGGGTTCGGGTTGGGCACGCCGTATCGGGCGCCGCACGGGAATCCGCACGTCGGTGTTGACGGGCCGCGGCCACGGACGAGCGGGAGCATCCGTCGCAAGGTTCGAGGCGACCTCGAGGTCGTCGAGGAGAGCGGGCTCGTCCTGCTCGGCGTGTGGCGCAGCATCGTCGTCGTCGGCAGCAGGCTCGGGATCGAGCTCGAAGAGCGTCCCATCGTCATCGACGACGGCGGGCTCGATCACGGGAACCGCCATGTCCGTGCGGTGGCTGCGGTGCCTCACCGCCAGGCCCTCGACCGCGTTGACCTCGAGCTCCTCGACCTGGCGATCGTCGATGTGGACGTCCGGCTCATGGCGCGTCGGCCCGAGGACGCGCGCCGATGCTTCTTCGTAACGCCTCTGAATGCGTTCGACGTACTCGTCGACGCTCGCCGCGTCTGGCGTGTCTGCCGCGTGAGGTTCCTGCATGTGTGCCGGGCGTCCCTGCACGGACGCCGCACTCACCCCCTCCTTCGAGGGTGAGTATCGGCAGTCAGGCTCGGTTACTTGACGTGCCGTAGCGGTTGCGATGGACGAGCTCGGCGAGTGGCTTGCGGCCTCCGAGCGGCCGCGGCTCGGTGCCCTTGCTCGGGTAGCCGAATGCGATGGCATACCGGCAGCGCCTGCCGGCCGGGAGGCCGAGCACGGCGGCGGCATCTCCGTCGCGGTGCAAGGTAACCGGGCAGGACGCCACGCCAACCGTGGATGCTGCGAGCATCATGTTCTGGGCGAGGCGTCCGGTGTCGAGCTCGTAGCCGTCCGGCTCCTGGACGAGCGCGATGGTCAGCGGGGCATGGCGGACCGGGGTCATGAAGTCTCCGCAGCCTGCGAGCGCTTCTCTCTGGCCGGGTTCGTCGACGACGATGAACGACCAGTTCTGCGCGTTCTTGGCGCTCCCCGTCCACCTTCCCGCCTCGAGGATCGCTTCGAGGTGCTCGTCGGCGAGCGGGTCCGGCCGAAACGAGCGGATGGCTCGCAGCCCCAAGATCTGTCGGTAGATGTCGTTCTTCATCGCGGCGAGCGTACTCAATTCTGTTCCGGCGTCCGGGCGACGCACGCATCTGTTCCGGCGTCCGGGCGACGCACATGTGCGACCACGGTACGCAAGAACGGAATGCGAATGTCAGAAGGCGGCGTCCGGCATCTCCATGAGGGCGCCGTCTTCACGCTCCGCCGCCTCACGGCGCAACCGGGCCTTCGGCAAGGCGTGATGGGCGAAGAACCGTGCGGATTCGACCTTCCCTCGGTAGAAGCTCGCGTCCGACGCCGATGCGCCGTCGATCGAACGCAACGCCACGGCGGCGTGGCGAAGCATGAGCCAGGCGATCACGATCTCGGCCAACGTCTCGAGGAGGGCGTTGGCGTGCAACCCCACCTTGTAGAGCTCCGGTGCGTCGGACTGCGATGCGATCGCATGCCCGACCATCACGCCGATGTGAGCCTGGGCGTGCTCGACCGCCTCGCCGAGCAGGAGGCGCTCGGACTGGAGCGCCTCGGGGCCGTCGTCGACGATCTCCATGACCTCGGCGGTGGTCCCCCGCAAGGTCTCCCCTTGGTCGCGCACGATCTTGCGAAAGAAGAGGTCGAGCGCCTGGATGCCCGTGGTGCCTTCGTAGAGCGAGTCGATCTTCACGTCGCGGATGTACTGCTCGAGCGGGTAGTCCTGGAGGAACCCGGAGCCGCCGAATACCTGGAGCGCCTGACCGAGCAGCTCATACGACTTCTCGGAGCCGTAGCCCTTGAGGAGCGGGAGCAACAGATCGGCGTGCCTCATGAACGACTCGTCCTCCGGGTGCATCCGCTCTTGATCGCTCGCCCAGGCCGTGTAGTAGAGAAGCGCTCGCATGCCTTCGGAGTGCGACTTGAGAAGCATCAGCATCCTGCGCACATCCGGGTGCCGGATGATCTCCACCCGGGGCGCCGACTTGTCGGGCATCTGGGTGAGATCGGCAGATTGAACCCGGTGCTTGGCGTATTCGAGGGCGTTGAGGTAGCCCGTGGAGAGAGTGGCGGCCGATTTGCAGCCGATGAGGAGGCGCGCATCCTCGATGACCCTGAACATCTGCCTGATGCCCGTGTGGACGCCACCGACTAGGTAGCCGACCGCCGGTCTGCCGGCCCCGAACGTGAGCTCGCAGGTCGACGAGCCCTTGATGCCCATCTTCTTCTCGACGTTGGTGGCGACGACGCCGTTGCGCTCCCCGAGGCTGCCATCCTCGTTCACCAGATACTTGGGGACGATGAACATCGACAGCCCGGGCGTGCCGGGCTCGCCTCCCTCACGCCTGGCGAGGACGAGATGGACGATGTTCTCGGCGTAGTCGTGGTCGCCGGAGGTGATGAAGCGCTTGACCCCCTCCAGGTGATACGTCTCCCCCTCCACGTGGATCGCCTTCGTCGTCCCGGCGCCCACGTCGGACCCGGCGTCCGGCTCCGTGAGGACCATCGTTCCGCCCCAGCGGCGGTCGATCATCGGCTTGGCGAAACGCTCGACCTGTTCGGGCGTCCCGACCAGGCCGAGCACCACGGCCATGAGGATCCCGGAGACGTAGAAGAACACCGCCGGGTTGGCGCCGACGAGCATCTCCTGGGTCGCCCACCGGACGAGCCCGGGGGCACCGAACCCGCCCAGCTCTTCCGGAGCGCCGAGGAGGTGCCAGCCACCCTCGAAGTATGCGTCGAGGCTCTTCTTGACGGCGTCGGGCAACACGACCTCTCCGTCTCGCAACGTGGGCGGGTTGCGGTCGGCTTCCTCGAAGCTGGCGGCGAAATCCTCTCTCGAGAGCCGCTCGACCTCACGAAGGGCATCCAACACGGCGTCGTGGTCGACGTCCCCGAACGGCGGCTTGCCGAGGTAGTCGTCGAGATCGAGCACCTCGAAGAGGTTGAACTCGATGTCCCTGAGATTGCTCTTGTAGTGACCCATCTCGATCCCTCGGCCGACGCTTCGTTCATCGGCAGACCGGCACTCCATCCCCAGCTCGGTCTGTATTTTGAGTTTACACTCTAATTTGAGCGAACGTTCCAGAACTGTCGGAACGGCTACCCTTGGCGGGACTGCGGGGAGGTGCCGTGGCGCGCTACAGAGCCGGGATCGAGACCGAGGGCAAGATCATCGCGGCCACCCGAGAGCTGCTCGGCGACGTCGGACTCGAAGGAACGACGCTGAAGGCCATCTGCGACAAGGCCGAGGTCAGGGCGGGAAGCTTCTACAACCTCTTCGACTCGAAGGAGGAGGTCGTGCTGCGGGTCGTCGGAGAGGCGATCAACGCGGTCGACCCCGACCCTGAAGGGCTCCACACCGACACGGTCGAGGATCTGGTGGAGGCGCACATCGCGTTCATCACGGGCGACCCGGCCGTGGCCCGGATCTACCTACAGATCGCAGTGGGCAGGTCACAGTCCGACTCGACGATCGGCAATCGCTTCTTGCGCCATCACCGCAGGCGCTTCGAGCGATTCGCCGACGCCATGCGCCGGGCCGAGCCGGCGCTGGAAGCCACCGAGGTGGCTGCCCGAACCGAGATCCTGCTCGCCACCCTCAACGGGCTGGCCTTCCACTGGTTCCTCGAGCCCACCTTCGACTTCGCGGCGCACGCCAGGCGCGTGGTCCAGTAGCCGTCGCGCCCATCCTTTCCGGCGTCCCCCCATCGCAGGTACGCGGCACAGGTACGCAAGAACACCCTTCATCGTCGCCGCTGAGGAGCCCGGCCCTCACAAGTCGGCCAGGGCCTCCACCGTTTCCGTGAGCAGCTCTGGGGTCGCCGAGATGAAAGAGAGTATGAGGTGCTCGGCGCCCGCCTCGATGAGGGCCTCGGCCTTGGCTCTCGCCTTCCCGATGTCCTTGCCGATCCAGAACTGAACGGAGCGCTCGATCTCGCTCTCGTCGCGTCCCACCCGCCGACACGCCTCACGCAGGTCGGCGAGGCTGCGAGCGAATCGATGGGCGTCGCTCCCGTCGACGTTCCAGTGATCGGCGTGGCGGGCGACGATGAGGAGCATCCTCGGCTTCGAGCCGCCGATCAGCAATGGCATCTCGTCCTGTATCGGCGCCGGGTCGGATTTCGCATCGTGCAGCCGGTAGTGCCGACCGTCGAACGTCGTCGTCTCGTTGCGCAGCAACGATGAGACGATCTGGACGGCCTCTTCGAATGCGTCGACCCTGGATGCCACCGGATGCAGGAGGAGACCGTGATCAGCGTGCTCCTCCTCGTGCCACCCGGCGCCGATTCCGAGCTCGAATCGTCCTCCCGAGATGTGGTCGATCGTGATCGCCATCTTGGCGAGCAATGCCGGGTGGCGGAACAGGTTGGCCGCCACCATCGTGCCGAGGCGCACCCGGCTCGTCTCGACGGCGAGCGCAGCGAGCAGCGTGAACGACTCGTAGCAGCGCGTCGTCTCGGCGCCGTTCGGGTAGAACGGGTTGTACAGGTGGTCGTTCACCCAGCCGGCGTGCAGCCGATCCAACTCGTCGCCGCGCCGCCACACAGCGCGCAGGGACTCCCAGTCCGTAGCGTGCGATCCGGTCTTGAACGAGAGGCGTGTGGTCACGACTGGTCGGCGGCAAGCAACGCCGCGTAGTCGGCAGGCGTGTCGAGATCGATCGGCTGCGGCCCGCCGAGCCGCACGCACAGCCGTCGGTCGCTGTCGAGCCCGGTGATCATGCCCCACAGCGGCTTGGCGCCCTGCAGCGACGCGATGCGCTCGACCGCCACGGCGGACAGCAGGAACGGATGGCCTATCCCGTCGTCATACTTCGTAACGGCGATCTCGTGGGGATCGGAGCGCCACCCCGACACGAGGGCGTCGATCGCGACCCTGTCGATCCCGGGCATGTCGCCGAGCACGAGGACGACGGCGTCACAGTCACCTGCGGCGTCGATCCCTGTCAGCAGGGACGTCAGGTTGCCCTGGCGAAAGCGCGGGTTGTATGTGATGAGAGCGTCGCGCCCCGAGAGCGAGGCGACCACGGCCGGCGCGTGCGCCCCGACAACGACGACGGCTTCGTCGACCAGCGAGGTCTCGACCTGTTGCACGACGTGATCGATCACGGTGGTCTCGCGGTATTGGAGCAGCTGCTTCGGCCGACCCATCCGCTCCGAGAGCCCGGCAGCGAGGACGACTGCAGCGACCCGGCCGCTCATGTGGCCTCCACCAACCGCCTGGCCGCAGCATTGTGCTGGTGGACCGCCCGGTCGAGGTCGACGGTCGTGAGCCGGCCGCCGTCCACCACTGCTCTCCCGTGTACGTAGACCGCCTCGGCCCTCGTCGGCGATGCGAGCAGGAGAGCGGCGACCGGGTCGTGCAAGGCCCCGGCATACTCGACCCGATCGAGCGAGAACACCGCGAAGTCGGCGCACTTACCGGCCGTCAGCGAGCCGATGTCGTCGCGGCCGAGAACGGCTGCGCCGCCCCGAGTCGCCATCTCGAGGCCCGTCCTCGCCGGCATGAGCCGGCCGCCTCGGAGCCCCGGAGACGCTTCGAGTCTTGCCAGCAGCATGGCCTGGCGGGCTTCCCCGAGCAGGTCGCACCCGTCGTTCGACGCCGAGCCGTCGACGCCGATACCGACGTGCACGCCCGCCTCGAGGTAGCGCCTCACAGGCGCGATGCCTGACGCGAGACGCATGTTCGACGTCGGGCAGTGGGCCACACACGTCCCGGTCGCCGCCAGCAGCCCGATCTCGGCCTCGTCCACGTGCACTGCGTGGGCGTATGAGACGTCCTTGCCCACCCACTCGACGCTCTCGGCGAGAGCGATCGGCCGCATGCCGTGGGTGGCGAGGCAGAAGTCCTCCTCGTCCTTCGTCTCCGCCATGTGGGTGTGGAGCGTCACGCCGTACTGTCTCGCCAGCTTGGCGATCTGGCGCATGAGATCGACGGTCACCGAGAATGGGGAGCACGGCGCAGCCACGATGCGGCGCATCGAGCCCGGCTGCGGGTTGTGATATGTCTCGATCAGCCGGGCGGTGTCGGCGAGGATCGAGTTCTCGTCCTCGACGACGGAGTCGGGAGGCAGGCCGCCCCTGCTGGCGCCCAGGCTCATCGCGCCCCGGGAGGCGTGGAATCGCACGCCGACGCCGAGAGCCGCCTGCAGTTGGTTGTCTACCCGGCAGCCGTTCGGGAACAGGTACGTGTGGTCCATGACCGTGGTACAGCCGCTGAGCGTCAACTCGGCGACACCGACCTGAGTCGCCAACCTCAGGTCGTCGGGCGTCATACGTGCCCAGATGGGGTAGAGCGTGCGCAGCCATTCGAACAGCCCGACGTCCTGGGCGGCCGGGATCGCTCTCGTGAGCGTCTGCGAGAGGTGATGGTGGGTGTTGACGAGCCCCGGGATGACGATTCGATCCCTGGCGTCCACGACGACGTCGGCCGTCGCAGGCAGTTCGGACGATGGCCCGACGCCGATTATCCATCCATCGTCGGCGTAGAGGCCGCCGCTTGCGATCTCACGCCGCTCGTCGTCCATCGTGACGAGGACGGTGGCGTTCTTGACGAGCAGCGAGACCATGAGCGGCCACGCTAATGGCTGAACGAGGAGGCGATCCCGGTCCCCCATCCGTTCTTGCGTCCCCACGTCGCGCTCATGCGATGGAGGGACGCAGGAACGTGATCAACCCTCCAACTCGACTCCCCCGAGCAGCGCATCGACCAAGGCGTCCTGGAGGTACGACAGGTAGTTGAGCGCGATGATCTGCGGATCTCGTGACCGAGAGTCCGGTTGCCAGTCCTCTGTGATGCCGAGGCGGGCAGCCAGGCTGAGACGTGCCTCGCCGAGGACCCTCAGCCAGGCGTCTGCCGTCTCGATGTCGAGCATCGCCTCCCCGACGAGGGACGCCTCGAAGGCCATACGGTCGTGGCGTCGCTCCCGCTCGAGGCGGTCGCCGAGCATGTCGGCGTACGCCGTCGCCGCGTCGGGGTCGTCGGGGTGCGGCTGGTAGTCGAGCCGCTGCGCCGCCGGGTCGCCTACCTGGTGGCCGACGCCTGCCAGCAGCGCGGGGAGCTGCCTCAGGAGGGCGACCTCGGCCTCGGTGAGCCTGACGGTCACCGTGTCGCCGACGAGAACGAACGGCGCGGTCACGCCCGCTCCAGGGTCGCCCACAGTCCGTACCCGTGGAGCCTGTGACAATCGAGCTCGGCCCGCTCGAGGGGGCCGCTGGAGACGATCGCCCTGCCTTCGTTGTGGATCTGCAGCATGAGCCGGGTCGCCTTGTCGACGCTGTACCCGAACAGGCGGCGCAAGACGAGCACCACGTAGCTCATGAGGTTGACGGGGTCGTTCCAGACGACGACGTTCCACCCCAGGTCGATGTCGGAGCGCTCCCCCGTCTCGGGTCGCTCGACCTCGACAGGAGCGGTCGTCGTCACCGGTCACCGCCTCGGAGGCGGCCGCCGCCCGAGGCGCCCCGCCGCACGCGCCGACAGTTGCGGCATCACTTCGGCCCCATGCGGATGCCGCCGTCCATCCGGATCGTCTCGGCGTTCATGTAGCTGTGGGTGACGAGCAGCATCGCAACTTCGGCGTACTCCTCCGGCGTGCCGAGGCGCTTGGGATGGAGAACCTGTTGACCGAGAGATTCGCGGGCCTCCTCGGGAAGGCCGGCGAGCAGCGGCGTGTCGATGATCCCAGGCGCGATCGTGTTCACCCGGATGCCGCGCGATGACAAGTCGCGGGCGATGGGGAGCGTCATGCCCACGATCCCGCCCTTCGACGCCGAGTATGCCGCCTGGCCGACCTGACCGTCGAAGGCCGCAACCGACGCGGTGTTGACGATGGCGCCTCGCTCGCCGTCCGCCAGCGGTTCGTTGCCGACCATGCGGGCCGCCGCCAGCCGGATGCAGTTGAAGGTGCCCGTCAAGTTGATGCCGATGACGGCATCCCAGTGGTCGAGCGTGTGCGGTGAACCGTCGCGATTGATCGTCCGCTGCGGCGGCCCGATTCCGGCGCAGTTGACGAGGACCCTGAGCGGAGCCATCTCGTAAGCGGCGTCCACGGCCGCTTGGACCTCGTCCGGCCGGCGTACGTCTGCGTGGACGTACGCCCCCCCGATGCCGGTCGCCAGGACGTCGCCTTGCTCGTCCTGGATGTCGACGATCACCACGTGGACTCCAGCATCCGCCAGACGGCGGGCGGTCGCCGCCCCGAGACCTGAGGCGCCTCCGGTCACGATTCCCGACGATCCTGCGATCTCCACGCTTCGAGTCCCTTCTCTCGGTACGGCCCGGCTACGTTAGGAGGGCGCCTCGGCGGCGGGCACGGCGCCGGACAGCACCTGTCCTGAGACGACCATCCGCCCGCCGACCCACACCGATTCGATCCCGTCTCCAGCCAACCGGGGCTGCTCGTACGTCGCCTTGTCCCTCACGGTGGCCGGATCGAACAGGACGAGATCGGCCGGGCGTCCGGGCGTGATCGACCCGAGGCGGTCGGCGGCCCCGACGATGGCGGCGGCCCTTCCCGTCATCTTGTGGATCGCGTCGCGGAGCGACATGACCCCGAGCTCACGGACGAACCGGCCGAGCACCCTGGTAAACGTGCCGTAGAGACGCGGGTGCGGCATCCCGCCGGGGTTGACGACGCCGTCCGACCCGATCGACGTGTACGGCATGCCCATGAACACCGCCACGTTCTCTTCGACGTTGTTGAACGAGATGAGCGACACCGCCAGATCGTTGCGAGCGAGGATCTCGAAGACGGCATCGAATGCCTCCTGGCTCATCGGGTCGGCGACGCCCGATCGGTGGATGATGTCGGCGAAGCTCCGCCCTGCGAGGCTCGGGTCGACGGCGTCGGCCACTGTGAGGCCTTCCCACCCCCCCGAGAAGCGGAACCAGTTGTCCCACCCGGTCACGTCTTCGAGAAGCTGGCGCCTGGCACGCTGTCGTACCGCCGGGTCGGCCAGTCGGCGAATGGCCGCAACGTGGCCGCCTTCGAGCAGCCACGGCGGGAGGAGAACCGTCGCCGTGGACGAGCCGGCGGTGTACGGGTGGATGTCGGCGGTGATGGCGACGCCGGCCCCCTGGGCGACGGCGATCTTGTCGAGAAGCGACTGAGCCTTCGGCCAGTTCGCCCGGCCGGCCGTCTTGATGTGGCTGTAGTGGAGGTGAACACCGGTGGCGGCGGCGACATCGATGACCTCGTCCGTCGCCTCCTCGACGTTCTCGCTCTCGGAGCGGACGTGGACGAAGAACGGCTTGCCCTTGGCCGCCGCCACCTCGCACAACGCGGCCACCTCGGCGGTGTCGGCGTAGGCGGCAGGTACGTACACCAGGCCGGTCGACAGCCCGGCGGCGCCGTCGTCGAGCGCCCCGGCCAGTGCCTCCTGCATCGCGGCGAGCTCGTCGGCGGTCGGGGGACGGCTCTCCATTCCCATCACGTATCGGCGGATGGTGCCATGCCCGACGAGCCCTATCGCCCTCGTCGACGAGTGGCGGCGCAGCTCGGCGAGATATTCGCCGAACGTCGACCACGTCCACCTGTCGCGAGGGAGGCGCCCGTCGAGGCCTGCGATGTAGTGGCCGAAGTCGTCGATGTCGCCTTCGTGGACGGGCGCCGCCGACATTCCGTCCTGGCCGAACACCTGGGCGGTGCAACCTTGGAGCAGCTTTGGCGCGTCGCCTATCGGGGCTCCGTCGCCGTCGCGCAACACCGTGTAGAGGTCGGAGTGCGAGTGGAGGTCGACGAACCCCGGCGCCAGCGCCATGCCGGCGCCGTCGACGACCCGCTCCGACTCCGCCGGTGGGAGCGCCGCCGCGATCTCGACAACGGTGCCTGCGCCGTCGACGCGGACGTCGCCGCGCACCGGGTCGCGGCCCGACCCGTCATGGATGTCGGCGCCTCGAATGAGCCAGGGCCCGGTCGCGCCGAGATGTGGGGAAGGCGCTCTCGACATGGCGGCATTATCACCCGCCAACCGTTCCTGCGTCCCATCATCGCAACGAAGCGATGCCGGGACGCAGGAACCGGATTGGGGCCACCGCTCACCGTTCGGGCGTACCCCCGTCGCAGCGATGCGACGGGGGTACGCAGGAACAGAGTGAGGACGATGATTGACAAAACGTAAACCGGCTCCGATAGTTGATCGGACGGCCGGGCCATGCGGATCGACCTCGAGAGGCGCCGGCAACCCACTCTGCTTGCAGGAGAAGAGCATGCGCAGCTTCGCCGGTCGGGACGTCCTCTCCCTGAAGGACATGGAACGGGCTGAGTTCGACCACATCTTCGAGGTGTGCGACGAGCTGGAACCGATCGCCAAGGAACGCATCAACGTCGACCTGCTGTCAGGGAAGACCCTGGTCACGGCGTTCTACCAGCCGTCGACGCGCACCCGTCTGGCTCACGAGGCAGCCATGCACCGCCTCGGCGGCCACGTGCTCGGCTTCTCCGACGCCAAGATGACGCGGGCCGGCGACTTCTACCAGGAGTCGATCAAGGACACCGTTCACATGCTCGAGTACTACGGCGACGTCATCGTCATGCGCCACTTCCAACAGGGGGCGCCCCACGAGGCGGCCAAATGGGCGTCGATCCCGGTCATCAACGCAGGCGACGGCTGGGGCGAGCACCCCACCCAGGTCCTCACCGACCTCTACACCGTGCGGCGCGAACGGGGACACATCGACGGGCTCACGTTCCTGTGCATCGGCGACGGACGGATGCGCACGATGCACTCGATCGGCTACGCCCTCACCCAGTTCGACTGCCAGGCGATCTTCATATCGCCGGAAGAGATGGCGATCACCGACGAGTTCAAGGCAGAGCTGCGAGAGAGGAACCTCGATTTCCGGGAGGCGGACCACGTCAAGGATGCGATCGCCGACGCCGACGTGATCTACATGGAGCCGGTGGTCCAGGCCGACTACACCCAGGGCAGGGTCGGCAAAGAGGAGCAGTACGGCACAACCCCCGACAACTATCGGGTCACCCGCCGGCTTCTCGCCGACCAGGCGAGGCGTGATGCCATCATCCTCCACTCCCTTCCGCGGATGGACGAGCTCCCCCCGGACGTGGACGCCACCAGGCATGCTCGCTACTGGCAGGAGGCCTACTACGGCGTCGTCATGCGCATGGGCTTGCTCTCCCTCGTCCTCGGGGCCATGGAGTAGCTCATGCCGACGGCCGTCGTCGCCATCGGCGGCAACTCGCTGATCCTCGATGCGGCCCACCAGACGGTCGCCGACCAATACCGGGCGGCGGGAGAGACGACCCAGCACATCGCCGGCCTCATCGAGGGAGGATGGGATGTCGTCATCGTCCACGGCAACGGACCACAGGTCGGCTTCATCCTCCGTCGCAGCGAGCTGGCAGCCCACGAGCTGCACGAGGTTCCGCTCGAGGCCTGCGTGGCGGACACGCAGGGCGCCATCGGGTTCGCCATCCAGCAGAACCTCCAGAACGACTTGCGGCACATGGACGTGAGGCGGCGCGTCGTCACGATCGTCACCCAGGTCGAGGTGGCCGCCGACGACCCCGCCTTCCAGGATCCGTCCAAGCCGATCGGGTCGTTCATGGACGAGGAGCAGGCGAGGCAGCGACTCGCCCAGGGCTGGCAGGTGCGCGAGGACGCCGGGCGTGGCTGGCGTCGTGTCGTCGCCTCCCCGCAGCCGCTGCGCATCGTCGAGCAGGAGACGATCACCGCTCTGATCGACTCCGGGGCCGTCGTCATCGCCGTCGGCGGCGGCGGCATCCCCGTCATCAGGGACGCCAACGGCGATCTGCGCGGCGTGGCAGCGGTCATCGACAAGGACCGGGCGGCGGCGTTGCTCGCCCGCGACATCCACTCCGACCTGCTCCTCATCTCGACGGCGGTCGAGAAGGTGGCACTCGACTTCGGCACGCCGGAACAGCGGGACATCGACGTGATGCGAGCCGACGAGGCTCGGCGCCGGCTGGCCGAGGGGAGACACTTCGCCGAGGGCTCGATGGCGCCCAAGATCGAGGCGGCCATCTCGTACCTCGACGATGGAGGCAAGCAGGTGGTCATCACGGACCCGGCACACCTCGAAGAGGCTGTGAAGGGAGAGACAGGCACCTGGATCGTGCCGTGAGCCACGTCACCGACCTCGTGTGCACGACGTGCGCCAAACCGGTCGTGGCCGGCGCCCTCACCTGCCAGGACGACGGAGGGACACTCGACGTCCGCTACGACTACGAAACCGTCGGCAGGGTCATGTCGCCCGACACGCTCAGCGCCGACCGCAACCCGACGATGTGGCGCTATCGGGCGCTGCTGCCGATCGAGGACGACGCCCACCTCCCGCCCCTCACCGTCGGCGGCACGCCGCTCTACGCGGCGCCGCGCCTCGCCATCGACAGCGGCGTCGGGGCGATGTGGATCAAGGACGAGACCAGGCAGCCGACAGGATCACTCAAGGACAGGGCTTCGGCGCTGGCCGTCGTCAAGGCGAGGGAAGCGGGTGCAAAGGTCGTGACCACGGCGAGCACCGGCAACGCCGCCGCCGCGCTGGCGGGAATCAGCGCCAGCGTCGGACAGGAGAACGTGATCTTCGTCCCCGATGCCGCCCCTGAGGCGAAGATCGCCCAGCTGCTGGCGTACGGGTCCCGCCTCGTGCTCGTGAGGGGGAATTACGCGGCGGCGTTCGATCTGTGTTCCGCAGCCGTGGCGCGTTACGGCTGGTACGACCGCAACACCGGCATCAACCCGTACATGACCGAAGGCAAGAAGACGGTCGCCCTCGAGATCCTCGAGCAGCTCGAGTGGTCGGCCCCGGACGTGATCCTGGTGAGCGTCGGCGACGGCTCCATCATCGGCGGCGTCCACAAGGGTGTGAAGGACGCCCTGGCGCTCGGCTGGATCGAGCGGATGCCGCGACTCATCGGCGTCCAGGCGGAGGGCAGCGACTACATGGCTCAGGCATACGAGTCCGGCGAGAACGTGACGTCGAAGCCGCCGATCGAAGCGTCGACGATCGCCGACTCGATCAGCGCCGACCTGCCGAGGGACCGCGTCAAGGCGTTGGCCGCGGTCACGGAGACGGGCGGCGCCTACCTGCGGGTCACGGACGAGGAGATCCTGGCCGCCATCCCTCTGTTGGCGCGCGGCAGCGGCGTCTTCGCCGAGCCTGCGGGGGCGGCCGCGTACGCCGGGCTGCTGGCCGCCAAGCGGCTGGGACACATCGGCGGCGACGACGAGGCCGTCGTCATCGCCACCGGCAGCGGCCTCAAGGACGTCGCGTCGGCGCGGAGGGCCACCGCAGCCGAGACGCCGATCCACGTCGCTCCAGACATCGACGAGCTGGCCAGGGCGTTGGAGCCGTGAGGACGCTTGCGGCGAGGCGTCGCCGGCCAGCAGCAGGCCACCCTCTCGGCTCGGGGCTACGCCCGCTCGCCGATCTCCCGCAAAGCGGGAGATAGCGTCTCCCGCAAGCCGGGAGATAGCGTCTCCCGCAAGCCTTGAGATAGCGTCTCCCGCAAGCCTTGACGCTATCTCCCGCAAGCCTTGACGCTATCTCCCGCAAGCCTTGACGCTATCTCCCGCAAGCCGGGAGATAGCGTCAAACGCACGCTCGGCGACCTCCCGTCACGCGAACGATCGAGTCCCTACCGAAGTCAACGCCCACACGGCTGAGGGCAGCGGACGCTCGCACTCACAGAGTGAGAGGCCGCCCCGGTCCGGGAAGCCGCGTACGCTCCTTCTGCCGATGACGCAGCTGAGCAGGAGGAAACGTGATCGACCTCACCATCAACGAGGCGGGACGCCGCGCCGCGGCAGCCACGGCGAGAGGGCGGTCGATCCGCATCCCGACGTTCGCCGAGATGCGGGACCCGTCGCTCGTGCCTACCGACGTACGGGCCGCACTGGGTGGAGTGGGCCTCTGGGACCTCGACCCACTCAACCTCTTCCGGATCACGTGGCATAACGAGCCCGTGGCGCACGGCGGTGGCTTCGGTCCCGTCAATTTCGTCGAGCTTCCGCCCGAGCTGACCGGAGTCCCGGCCCGCATCATCCAGCTCATCGGCAAGTGGTTCCCAACCGGCGCCCACAAGGTGGGAGCAGCCTTCGGGTGCCTCGTTCCCCGGCTGGTGACCGGGCAGTTCGACCCGGGCACCCAGAAGGCGGTCTGGCCGTCGACGGGCAACTACTGCCGCGGCGGCGCCTACGACTCCCACCTCCTCGGTTGCGAGTCGATCGCCATCCTCCCTGAGGGGATGAGCCGGGAGCGCTTCGCGTGGCTCGAGGGCGTCGCAGGCGAGATCATCAAGACGCCCGGCTCCGAGTCGAACGTCAAGGAGATCTTCGACAAGTGCAACGAGCTGCGGGCGTCGGGCGAGGATCTCGTCATCTTCAACCAGTTCGACGAGTTCGGGAACTATTTGTGGCACTACACGGTCACGGGACCGGCGATCGTCGAGGTGCTCGAATCGGCCATGAGGCCCGGCGACGCCTATCGGGGATTCACGGTGACGACCGGGTCGGCCGGGACGATCGCCGCCGGGGATCACCTCAAGGTGGTGTACCCGACCTCGATGGTCGCAGCGGGCGAGGCGATCCAATGCCCGACGATGCTCTACAACGGCTTCGGGGCGCACCGCATCGAAGGCATCGGCGACAAGCACATCCCGTGGATTCACAACGTCAGGGACACCGACCTGGCGATCGGGCTCGACGACGAGGCGGCCATCACGACCCTCCGCCTCTTCAACGAGCCGGCCGGGCAGGCGTACCTCGTCGACCAGGGGGTCAAGCCGGACGTCATCGACCAGCTCCCGCTGCTCGGCATCTCGGGTGTCGCCAACATGCTGGCGGCCGCCAAGTTCGCCAAGTACTTCGAGCTGACCGAGCGCGACGTGGTCGTCACGATCGGGACAGATTCGATGGAGATGTACGGCTCCCGGCTCCACGAGCTCACAGACGAGCGAGGTGAGTTCACCCAGCTCGACGCGGCTGCTGCGTATCACCGCCACCTGCTCGGCACGGCGATCGACCACGTCCACGAGCTGAGCTACTGGGACCGCAAACGGATCCACAACCTCAAGTACTACACCTGGGTCGAGCAGCAGGACAAGACATACGCCGAGATCCAGGCACAGTGGTACGACCCCGACTACTGGACATCGATCCAGGCACTCGCCGAGCCGATCGACCGCCTCATCGACGAGTTCAACGGCATCGCGGCGGCCCTGTGAGGGCCATCCGACTCCCACTCGCCGGAACCGATCCCGGCCCCTCATCCGTGATCAACACGTGTGAACCCCGACGCGGAGTCTCCTGAGTCGCATCGACGCGGGAGCGAGCGTGCCGGAGGCCGACCGGAGCGTGCGCCCTGCACGCTCCGGTTTCGTCGGGGGTGCCCCCGGAGCGCCGGGCACCGTCGGACCCGGACCATCGTGCTGTCTACCGTTGTGGCTGTGGTGACACAGCAGCAGAAGTCGGCCCGGTTCAGGGAGCTCCACCAGTCCGGGACCTTCGTCATACCCAACCCGTGGGACGTCGGGTCCGCCAAGCTCCTCGAGTCCTTCGGCTTCCAGGCACTTGCGACGACGAGCTCCGGCATGGCATATGCCATGGGCGCAGTGGACGGGGGCGTCGGCCTCGACGACGTCCTCGACCACGTCCGCCGGCTCACCGAGGCGACATCGGTTCCCCTGTCGGTCGATCTCGAGAACGGCCACGGCGCGGAACCGCATCACACGGCCGTCGCCGTGCTGCGAGCCGCCGATGCCGGAGCCGTAGGCGGATCAATCGAGGACTACGACCACGAGCGGGGCATCTACGGCCTCGATCTCGCCGTCGAGCGCGTCAGAGCCGCAGTCAACGCCGCCCATAGCCTCTCCTTCCGGTTCACCCTGACAGCGAGGGCGGAGAATCTCATCCGTGGCAAGCCGGACCTCGTCGACACGATCGCCAGGCTCCAGGCGTACGAGGAGGCGGGTGCCGACGTGCTGTACGCGCCGGGTCTCCGTGACGCCGACGAGGTGCGCACGGTGTGCCACGCCGTGTCGAAGCCGGTCAACGTCTTGGCGCACTCGGGGCTCACGGTCGCCGCGATCGCCGAAGCAGGCGCCCGTCGGATCAGCGTCGGCGGGGGCCTGACGTGGGCCGCGGTCGGTGGGCTGCAGCGCGCTGCGATGGAGATCCTCGCCGAGGGCACGTTCGGCGCCTTCGCCGACAGCCCCCAGTACTCGGAGATCAAGGAGTGGCTCGGAGCCTGATCGCAGCCGGCGACGGTAGCCGGCAGGCGTCGGTAGCCTCGGAAACGCATGGTCCGATTCGGTATCTCAGTGCCCAACTTCGGCGACCTGGCGAACCCCGGCGTACTCGTCGACCTGGCGGTACGGGCCGAGCCCGCCGGCTGGGACGGGTTCTTCGTTTGGGACCACATCGTGATCGGCGACGGCGTCGCCGTCGGCGATCCCTGGGTGCAGCTCTCTGCGATCGCCCAGGCGACGGAGCGCATCCTCCTGGGGCCCATGGTCACGCCGCTCCCGAGGAGACGCCCGTGGGTCGTTGCGCGCCAAGCGGCCACACTCGACCACCTGAGCGGCGGCCGGCTCATCCTGGGCGTCGGCATCGGCTACCCACCGGAGACCGAGTTCGCAACCTTCGGAGAGCCGACCGGGGACCGGGTGCGAGCCGACATGCTCGACGAGGGCCTCTCGATCCTCGACGGGATGTGGAGCGGGTCGGCGTTCAGCCATACCGGCGACCACTACACCGTCGCCGAGACGAGGTTCGCCCCGAAGCCGATGCAGCAGCCGAGGATCCCGATATGGGTCGCCGCCGAGTGGCCGAACCGCAGGCCGCTGCGCCGAGCAGCCCGCTTCGATGGTGCCTTCCCGGTGAAGATGGACTTGTCGGACTGGACGCCGGACGAGGTGGCTGCGCTCACGACGATGATGCGAGCCGACCGAGGCGACGTGTCGGGCTTCGAGATCGTCGTAGGCGGATCGTTCGAGGCCGGCAGAGCGTTGGCGGACTCCTACGGCGAGGCCGGGGCCACGTGGTACCTGGCGAGCCCCGATCCCGATGGGACGACGGACGACCTGATGGCGACCGTCGCCGAGGGTCCCGGAGTGTCGTGAGCGAGAATCGGGATTCGAACCGACCTATCGTTGTAGAGCCATCGCGCCGACTCGTCATACCCAGCGGCAGCCACACGACCGAGCATCGGGCCGTGCGGGGCGCGGCGGCGTGACGCGACCGACGGTCCGACCGGCGGCGCACGATCGATCGCGACGCGGCGGCTGACCCGTGGACCTGTGGCTGCGGATCGGGATGGTGGTGGTGCTGGTGGCGCTGAACGGCGCCCTGGCAGGCAGTGAGATCGCATTGATCTCGCTGCGGGAGCCGCAGATCCGACGGCTCGAGGAGCGGGGCAGGACCGGCCAGGTCCTTGCCCGTCTCGCCAGGAACCCGAGTCGCTTCTTCTCCACCGTCCAGATCGGCATCACGCTTGCGGGATTCCTCGCCTCGGCGGCGGCGGCGGTGACGATCGCCGAGCCCTTGGAACGCAATCTGACGATCTTCGGGACGTGGGCCCGGCCCGTGGCGATCATCGTCGTCACTCTCGTGCTCGTGCTGTTCACGCTCGTGTTCGGCGAGATCGCCCCCAAGCGGATCGCGCTGCAGCGGAGCGAGCAGTGGGCCATTGCGGTCGCGCTCCCGCTGCACTACCTGGCTGCCGCGTTCCGGCCCGTGGTTTGGCTGCTCGGCGCGTCATCGGACCTGATCGTCAGGCTGGCGGGCGGAGACCCCGACCCTGAGAGGCGTGCCATCGATCTCGAGGAGCTGAAGGACTCGATCCTCTTCGAGCACGACCTCGCCGCCGATCACCAAGACGTCATCGTCGGGGCGCTCGAAGTGGCGGAGCGAATCCTGCGCGAGGTGAGCGTGCCTCGGCCGGAGGTCTTCGTCCTCGACGCAGACTCGTCGTGCAGCAGTGCGCTCGACGACCTGGTCGCCTCGCGCCACTCGCGGGCGCCCGTCGCTCCGGGCCGTGCCCTCGACCTGGCCGTCGGCGTCGTTCACGTGCGCGATCTCGTGATCGCCGCCGAGCGGCCGCGTGTCACAGACGTCGCCGTCGAAGCGCCCATGTTCCCCGAGACCCTCCCCGCCCTCGAGGCGCTCCGCAGACTGCAGGCCACCAGGCAGCAAATGGCGCTAGTCGTCGACGAGCACGGCGGCATCGACGGCATCGTCACCGTCGAGGACCTCGTCGAGGAGGTGGTCGGTGAGATCTACGACGAGACGGACCGCGACATCGTCTCCGCCACGAAGGCGGAGGACGGCTCGATCGTGGTTCCGGGGCGATTCCCGATCCACGACCTCGTCGATCTCGGCGTCGAAGCGCCGGAAGGCGAATACACGACCGTGGCCGGACTCGTCGTCGATCTGCTCGGTGCGATACCGGTCGATGCTGGGGAAACCGTCCGCATCCCCGGATGGGAGCTGACAGTGCTCATCGTGAGGAGAAACGCCATCCGATCGGTGAAGCTCACTCCGGCCCGGCCTTCGACGGCGGAGCCCAGTCAGCCGTCGAAGTAGCTCTGGAGGCGGGGACCGACGAGCACGACGAGCTCTTCGACCGTTGCGGCTCGGAGCGGCTCGATGCCGACCACGTACCGCAGCACCGCCACCCCGACGAGGTGGGCCGCCGCCAGCGCCACCCGCACCTCGGCGTCCTCGATGTCCATGGCGGCGGCGATGCGGACGAGCAGTGCCGTGCCGACGAACTCCCGCAACGCGTCCGCTCCGTGCTCGGTGGTGAGCGCCCCCCTGAGGAGCGCCAGCAAGGCGTCGCGAGTTGGCTGGCTCTCCCATGCGGACATGAACAGCCGGACGGCCCCCTCGCCTGCCCGCTCGAGCCCGTGCTGCATGATGATCCCTGCCGCATCCGCCGGCCTGAACGGCAGAGCGATGGACTCGGCGAACAAGTCCTCCTTCGACCCGAAGTAGTGGTGCACGAGCGCGGGGTCGACACCCGCATCAGAGGCGATGGCGCGGATCGTGGCGGCGTGGAAACCGTTGGCTGCGAAGGCAGAGCGAGCAGCGGTGAGGATCGCCCGGCGCGCCCCGGAGTCGCCGGGCCGGCGACCCGTCCGGCTCATGTCGCGATGATGGCGACGAAGGCCTCTTCGAGCGTTGCCGGGGAGTCGACGACGGAGCCGCCCAGGCCCGATGAGGCCAGCAGGTCGGCGACCTCCTCGAGCGTGGCACCGGGTACGCGGAGCCGCCGGCCGGCCGGGAGCACCGGTAACCGGCGATGCTCGAGGATGCCGAGGACGGCAGGCACGTCGTCCGTGTCGATCTCGACGCTCCTCACCCCGGACGTGATGTCGTCCACCGAGCCCGTCGCCACAGATCTCCCTGCGGCGAGCATGACGAGCCGATCGCATTGCTCCGCCTCGTCCATGTGGTGCGTGGTGACGAGAACCGCGGCGCCCTCCTCGGCCACGGAATGGATCGTCTCCCAGAGGTCGGCCCGGGCGAGCGGGCCGACGCCGGACGTCGGCTCGTCGAGCACGAGCAACCGGGGGAGGTGCGAAAGGGCCGCTGCGAACGCGACACGCCTCTGAAGGCCGAGCGACAGCTCGTCGACCAGAGTGTCGCTCACCAGCGCCAGGTCGGTCGCCAGCGCCGGGGGATCGACGCCGAACGCCGCTGACGTGAACCGCAGGTTCTCGGCCACGGTGAGGTCGCCGTAGAGGCCGAGACCTTGAGGGACATAGCCGAGCATGCGGCGCCCTTGTCGGGTCGGCGGCCCGCCGAACAGGCGCACCGAGCCCGCCGACACTGCCAGCAAGCCGAGCAACATGCGGATCAGCGTCGTCTTGCCGGCGCCGTTGGCTCCGAGCAGACCTACGACCTCGCCGGGATGGACCGACAGATCGACACCATCGACGACCGTGGCATCCGCGAACCGCTTCGTGACGCCGGCCGTCTCGGCGAGCGGCGCGCTCACGAGGAGGTTTCCCGGCGCGCCGAGGCAGCAGCGGTGACGACGTCCTCGAGGTCGACCGTCCCGGCCGACGCACCTTCCGGTGCTCCCCCCTGCCGGACCCACACCCTCCAAACCCTGCCTCGCCGCCAAGCGACGCTGCCTTCGGGGCGGGAAGATGTCGTGTACATGGCACCGGGGAATGACGCCCGGATCGACTCGGCAGTGCCCGCAACCAGCACCTTCCCTTCGTCGAGAACCACAACTCGTGCGGCACGCTCGGCTTCGTCGAGGTATGTCGTCGTCACCGCCACCGCCGCTCCTTCGGCTGCCGCCCTGGCGAGCAGGCGCCAGACATCTGCCCGGCTCAGGGGGTCGAGGCCGGTCGTCGGCTCGTCGAGGACGACGAGCTCCGGTCGAGGCAGCATCGCCATCGCCACCGCCAGCTTCTGGCGCATCCCGCCCGACAGGCGGCCGGCGAGGCGATCAGTCGCCCCGCTCAGGCCCGTCACCTCGACGAGCGAATCGATGCGCCCCCTGGCCTGGCGACCCATGCGATGGGCTGTCGCGACGAAGTCGAGGTTCTCCGCAACCGTGAGGTCCGCCCATGTGCCCGCAGCTTCCGGCTGGTATCCGATGCCGCGCCGGTCGGGGCGCCTCACCCGCCCGGCGGTCGGGCGGGCAAGCCCCACGAGGGCCCTGGTGCAGGTGGTCTTCCCGGCCCCGTCGGCGCCCACGATCACAACGGTCTCGGCCGGTGCCACGTCGAGGTCGACATCTTCGATCGTCGGTCCGGATGCGGTGTCGATGGTCACCGAGTCGAGCCCGTAGCTCATCCACCCTCCCCGGCTGGGACGAGTACCGACCGGAAGCGGAGTATCGCCAGCACGAAGACGACGAGACCGAGCACGCCGAGGAGGACCATCGCCTGAGCGACTGCCGCCAATGGGGCGGCCTTGAGCATCACGTCGCGGGCGATCTGGTTGAAGTACGTCAATGGGAGCAGGTAGCCGATCCACCTGACGCCGGCGGCCATGGAGTCGAGCGGGAAGATGATTCCACTGAGCAGCACCTGCGGGAGGAGCGTCATGATGGCGAGCTGGATCGCCTGACCCTGGTTCTCGGACACTGTCGAGATCAGAACCCCTACCCCGAGTGTGACGAACAGGAACAGGACGGCGCCGAGCGCCAGTAGCAGCACTGAGCCCGTGAAGGGCACGTCGAACAGGAACGAGCCGACGGCCAGCACGAGGATCAGATCGAGCGATGCCACGAGGAAGTACGGCGCGATCTTCCCCAGGAACACGTCACGGGGCCGGAACGGCATGACGGCGAGCTGCTCGAGTGTTCCGCTCTGACGCTCTCGGACCACGCCGAGGCTCGTCACGAGCGACCCGATGAAGATGAGGATCAGGCCGCCCAAGCCCGGGACCAGCACAGCGGACGTGTCGAGCTCGGGGTTGAACAACACGTCCACCTCGATCGGGATGCCTTGCCGGCCGGCCGAGGTGAGCACCTGGACGGCGGCACGAGCCGTGAAGAGATGGGCGCCGTCGACGCTGGCGACCGGCGGGTCTTCGGCCGTGTCGATCACCACGTCGGCCTCACCGTGCCGGAGCGCCTCCACAGGCGCACGCTCGACCGGGACGACGTGAAACGGCTCGGGCAGTCGATCTGCCACGGCATCGGCGCCGGGTCCGGTGACGCCGACGTCGATTGTCGCCACATCGAAGCTCGCCGCGTATCCGAACACGACGAGCAGGATCACCGGCATCACGATCATCATCGCCAGCGTGCGGCGATCCCTGCGCACCTGGCGCAGCTCCTTCATCACCATCGCCCACATGTCACAGCCCCCCGATTTCAACGGTCGTTGAATTCTATCGTAGGCCAGCCGGGCTGCAAGCCGCGGTAGTGGTTCAGCTTGACGAGTGAGGGGGCGGGTTCTGAAGATCGGCCCAATCGAGGATTGACCAGGCCCGGAGTAGACCTTCCTCGGGTAGAAGTCCGAATACGACTTGGACAAACTCCGTCACGGGATAGACGTAGGCCCGACCGTCAACATCGCCTCCCAGGTACTCCGTGAGGTTGCCTAGTTGATATGGGTCACGGGCGATGTGGCCTAGCGCTGCCTCGACGGCCCCGCGGTGCTCAGGGTGGCGAGCCAGGAAGGGCTCAATAATCTCTTCCAGAGAGAATCGGAGCCATTCGTGCGGTCCCTGGACCGCTGTCACCGGCCCGCTTCGAGACGCGCCCTCGTGTCCGGATCCAGTCCACGGTACAACTCTCCAGACTTCGTCGCCGCCACGTTCTTCTCCACATCCGCGACGAAGTCTGGGTGCCCACGGAGTACCGCCGTGGCGATCCAGTTGTTGATGAGGCTTCGCACTTCCTCGATAGACACGACGTCTCGCCCTCGGATGGCAGTTATCTGACCGACGATGACTTGCCAGTCGTCGTCTGTCAGATTGTCGAGCATGTTATGCGAACTCGGGACGGGGGAAGTGACCGCAGCAGATCGGTCGGTGGACATCGGCGAGAACCTTCCTCACTCATCGGTGGCCTCTGTTGAGTGTAGGGATGCCCCGCGACAGATTGTGTCGTTGCTGCTAGTCGCTAATCGAGCAAGTGTGCAATGTTCCACGTCGTCCAGGGGTGCTCAGCCAGATCGGCGGGCGTGCGCCAGGTTCTCGACCTTCTTCGAGATGCCGTTCGTCAACCGGGTGCAGCGGCGCATCCCCATCCTCATGGTGAGGTTCTGCCGTTCGACGTAGATGGTGGAGATCCGGTCGGGGCCGGAGTCGCCCATGAACGCCCGAACCTCGAATGCCGGTCACATGGGATGGCGAGTAGCGGCGCTGCTCACTCTCACTCTGAGCGCCGTGCAACTTCGCCGAGGTCGACCCGGAGCTTCGTCACAGTGTTCTTCGCGGCACCCGTCACGCGACGGTCGAACGGATACTCATGCCTTCCGTGAGACATCCGATGACTTGCGCCCTTCGTTCCGTACTCAACCTGTTCATCATGACCTGATGCCTGACCGAGTACGCAAAGTCAAGTCATGATTGACGCCGCGCGCCGCGTGTGGGAGAATCAGAAACGACGGACGCGGTAGGCAGCGGACTCGAACCGCACACCCCGAGGGGTGCCCGTGGGATCTTACAGCTGGACCACTCCTAGTGGCTTTACCTACCGAACGAGTGTGGCAGGGGTCAAGCCGACCCCTGCCACCTCGCCTTTCCGAGCCCTCCGGCGACACCCGACTGGTTGACGGGCTCTCCATCGGGTTTGGAAACCTCAGCTTCTACGGAATCGGTGACTTCGATCATGTCTGCCACGACGCGGTATTCGCCACGATCGACGTTCTCGACCACACCCTCGTTCGCGAGATGGTGTAGCGCAGATCGAATCGAGGCGCGAAGGTTCTTGACGCCGATTCCCGGTCGAAACTCAAGTGCGCTCTCCAGCGCATCGAGCGTCCAGACCTGCGGACTCGATCCGACAAGGTCGCGAACGGCGTCCTTGACCGACACTCGCGTCGAGAGCTCGAAGTCAGCGACCTCGGGCGGGATGTGGTACGGCGCCATCGCAGCCTTCTCACTCAATTCGGCTGCGACCTCCGAAATGGAGGGTGGGGACTCGCCGGTCAAGACACTGAACGCCCGTTCCAGTCGTAGAAGCTCGTCACCCTGCGGACCGGTGAGCCATGCACGGATGATGGCCTTACGGCTCTCCAGTATCGACCTGGCGATCTCTGCTGAGTTCAACATCCAGGAATCATAGACACACGATTGACAAAGTGACAAATCCGGAAACCCGGGTTTGTGATGAGTCGGGTTCTTGGGGGAGTCCGCGGAACGAACGAGAATTACTGTGAACGTTTCCAGCGGGCTCGTGCCGCTCGCCGTGCGATCTCGGAGCGTTCCTCGGGCGTCAACTTCTCCGCTCGGGCCTTGCCGCCCTTCTTGCCGCCCAACCGCCCCAGCTCGACAGCATGCGGGTTCTTCCCCTCGTATGCGTCGTCGCCCTGGTCGTTCGGGTCGGTCGCCTGCTCGACGAGCGCAGCGGCCATTGAGTTGAGGTCCCGGGGTTTGCTTGAGCGCTTAGCCGTACGCCCATCGTACGGCATCGAGACACGCCGATCTACAGACCGGCGGATTCAAATTGACCCACTACCAAGCGTGCCGAAGGTCGGCTCAGCCCGCCAGAAAAGGGACGAGGGTCCCGACGAGGGCGTCGGGCTGCTCGATCTGCGGGCAATGACCGCACTCGGGGATCACAACGAGGCGAGAGCCGGCGATGGCCGCTGCCAGGCCGGTCGCCATGAACGCCGGCGTCGTCTGATCGAGCTCGCCTGCGATCACGAGCGTCGGGACGGTGACACCGGCAACATCGCCCGACAGGTCCAATGCGGCGAGCGCCTTGCAGGCTGCGGCGAAGGCACCGGGGTCCATCGCGGCGAGCACCGCACGGCAGCGGGCGGCGAGCGCAGGACGCCCGTCGAGATATCCCGGAGGGAAGATCCGTTCGACCGCCACGTCGAGGACTGCTGCCATGCCTCCTTCGGTGACACGAAGGGCCATGGCTGTGAACGCCCCCCTGCGGTCGGCGGGAAAGGCAAGGCCCGTGTTGCACGCGATCATGCTCTCGAGCCGACCGCCGTGGCGGGCAGCCGTCATCGCGGCGACGAACGAGCCGAAGCCATTGCCGAGTATCGCCGTGTTCCGCCCGAGATCGAGGGCGTCGATGGCGGTCGCCACCCTGTCCGCATAGTCGGTGATCGTCGGCTCGCCGGGAAGCGCCGTGGATCCTCCGAATCCTGGAAGGCCGAGCCGGAAGACGCGTCTGTGCTGCGCCAGCTGCGGTACGACAGCGGAGAAGGCGGCCCCGTCCGTGAGCAGTGAATGGAGGAGCACGAGGGGGGGCCCTGCGCCTTCGACCTGGACGGCGACGGTACCGCCGTCCGCCGCCACGCTCGTCGGACCGACCTCGGTCACGGCATGCGCTCGCGGCGTTCCGAGACCGCCTCGGCCCACGTCTCCGTCATCCCGACGCGCTGCATCTCGACGTCGCCGGCAGCCGTTGCCCGGAGGAGCTCGTTGAGACTCGAGTCGCCGAACGCCGAGGCGTCGAACGGCAGCGGGACGTCCACCCGGATCGTCGCCGAGTTGCTGTCGGGCGTGATGACGGCGTCTGACAACCTGTCGACGATCCCGACGTTGTCGGAGAGGACGTACGCTCGGAAGCTGCGGATCCCGTTGGCCACCGCCGACTCGGCGAGCAGCCGAACGAGGATGGCCCCGATCCCGCGGCCCTGGTACCCGTCTATCACGACGGCAGCAGGCTCGGCGGTCGTCGGGTCGCCCGGCAGGCGAACGTATCGGGCGACGCCGACACCCTGATGCCCCGGATCGCCGACGTCGTGGGCAACCCAAGCGAAGTGGTCGTGGTAGTCGACCTCCGTGAGATAGCGGAGCTCTCGCTCCGTGAGGCGCTCCTTGGTCGCGAAGAACCGCAGATACCGCGACTCCGGCGAGAGCAGGTCGAACCCGGCAAGCATGTCGTCCTTGTCGCCGGGGACGATCGGCCTGACCTCGATCGTCCCGCCGTCGCCGAGGCTCACCCTCGCCGTGCGAGCACGGATGAACTCCGAGTCGACGTCCATGACGGCAGGGTACGCCGTCGCCGCCGGTCACCCGCCGGAGGCGGTCGAGAGGTGCGACGGCGGGATGGGGAATCCCTCGTCGGAGTTGAGGATGGCGGCGAGTCGGGCGCCGTCCTCGCCCGCGCCGTGCTCGTTCGGGAGCACCATGTACCCGCCGTCCGCCCGTGCCGCGACGAGGTAGGCCTGCTCGTCCGCTTCGAGCGCGAACCGCTCCGGGGTGGTGAAGATGCGCGGCTTGACATGGGCCGGATCGCCGTCTTCCGGACAGAACGTCATGCAGTTGCCGCACTCGTTGCACGCCTCGACGAGGACGAAGTACTGCTGCCTGCCGTCGATCCCCATGCCATCGGGGGTGGGCAAGCGGAAGAAGGCATCGTTGGGACACACCGTGACGCAGAAGTTGCAGGCGACGCACCCCCACATCTCGAGCGTGTGGTCGACCCGGCGCGGCAGCTTGGCGGTCCCTTCCCGCGTGTAGTCCCCGTTCAGCAACGGATCGTGGAGCGCGGCGACGTATGCGGCGAGGGCGCCGCCGTGTCCGGCGGCGCGCCCCGCCCCCGTCGAATGCGTCCGCCACTCGCTCAGCGACGCGCAGCCGGCGCCCTCCATCTCGGCCTCGAGCGCCTTGAGCATGGGTTTGAGCCTTCCGTAGCCCCCGGGCTTCAGCAGGTCGGAGCACACCGTGATGGGTTCGAGGCCGAGCCCGGCAGCTTGTGCGAAGTTCTCCCTCGTGATCCCTGCCGAGAAGCTGACCTGGATGCTGCCCTCTTGGCCGTCGACCCTGAGCCGACCCGGCAGGGCCCGGTCGAGCTCACCGAGCAATGTCGTCGTCACCACGTGGAGTGGAGCGCCCGACAGGTACATCGTCTCGTCCGGCATGAACGACCTGTGGTTCTCCACGACGAGCGTGTTCGTGAGCTTGATCCCGAAGTGCCTGCCGTTGGCGGCCGCGAACTCGTCGAGCTCGTCGATCAGCTCGATGCCCCGACCGAGCTGCAGATCGTTGTCGAAGTCGGCCTGGCGCAGCCGCACGTCGTGGTACCCGAGCTCGTCGTTGACGATGCGGCGCACCGGGTCGAAGCCGAGGAGGGTCGGGTTCAGCTTGACGATGACGTCGAAGCCGTGGCGCGTCATGAGGTGCTTGGTGATCCCCTCGATCTCGTCCGGTGGACAGCCGTGGAACGTCGACAGCGTGACCGTGTCCGAGACCCGGCTTCGATATGGATGGTCGCGCCACGATTCGAACGGTGCCGGTATCTGCGACCTGAGCCGGTCGATCACACCCGAGGCATCGAGCATCGACTCCAAGTAGTGGGCGACGGTCGGCGACGAGATGCCGGCGAGGTCGTATCCGACCGAGATGTCGAACACGTGCGACCCCGGATCGTCCCCGATGTGTGGGGTGAGCTCGTCCCAGCCGGCCAGGATGTCGAGCATCATCCAAGCCTTGACGTACTCCTCGATCGACTCGTCGATCTTCAGCTCCTGGCTCCACTCGATGTTGTAGCCGACGGTCTCCATGTCTATGCACGGCCGGCCGATCTCGAGCTCGTCGAGCACCTGGACCGTCTTCAGCTCGATGAGCCGCGCCCCGCCGAGCCACGCCAGCACGACGTTCTGCGCCAACTGGCTGTGGGGACCGGCCGCCGGGCCGATCGGGGTGGCGGCGGGGCGGCCCATGAAGCTCATCGTGAGGTCTGGGCCGTCGGAGGCGTCGTAGAGCCTGGCGATCGGCAGATCGAAGATGCGGCGGCGGCTCTCCCACTCGTGAGCCACGCGGGAGAGGAGCACGTCGAGGGGGAACGGGGTGAGCGGTGGTATCTGCCTCGTCACCTTCACAGCCTCGCGTGGAGCCGGGAGGCCTGCTCGGCGGCCCTGGCCCTGATCTCGGTGGGATCTACCCGCGTGGACCTGCCTTCCGACAGGACCGTGTCGCCGTCGACGACGACATCGACGGGCCTGATGCCCGGCGTGAATGCCACATGCCACGGGTCCATCGGCTCGTACGACCAGGTGACGACGTCGCCGCGAGCTTCCGGCACGAGCTGCCACCCGGCCTCCAGCCAGCCCCACGCCGTCTCGGGCGTCGCCGTCACGTCGGCCGAGCGGTGCATCACATACGCCAGGCGGAACGACTCCACGACGTTGCCGCCGATTCCGTCCGTTCCGAGCGCAACCGGGTTGGTGAAGCGGGCGGGCTCGGCGTACCCGACTGCATTGTTCAGGTTCGACATCGGATTGTGGAGGATGGTGCCCTTCAGGCGGTGGTCGGTGGGCAGGTGGACGCCATGGGCGAGCAGCCAGCCGTCGCCGGTGAGCTTCTCGAGTCGTTCTGCGGCTTCGGCGTCCTCGGGGCCTTCGGCGACGTGGATGTGGACCCCGACGCCGTGGTCGGAGGCGAGCGCCGCAGCGTCTTCGAGGGTGGCGTCGCTGCAGGTGAAGGCGGCGTGCACCCCGACGAGGCCTCGTCCGCCCGCATCGAGGAAGCGCCTGTTCTCCTCGAGGCCCCGCTTGGCGCCGTCCGTTCCATGCCGGTCGGTGACTCCGTAGGCGGCGACGAGGCGCACGCCAACCTCGGCACAGGCGGCGGCGATGACGTCGAGGCTTCCCTCGATGGCGCTCGGCGACTCGTGGTGGTCGACGATCGCGGTCGTCCCGGACTCGAGCGCCTCGAGAGCCCCGAGCATCGCCGACCAGCGGATCATCTCGAGGTCGAGCGCCGCGTCGAGGCGCCACCACACCTGCTCGAGGATGCCGCGAAAGGAGGTCGGTGTCACTGGTGGCGCCGGCATGCCCCTGGCGAGCGCCGAGTAGAGGTGGTGATGGGCGCAGACGAGCCCCGGGGTCTTGGCCCCGCTCATACGCCGAGTGGCTGGTGAACCTGCATCGGCAGCTTCGTCCGCCACACGCCGTCGACGTCGTGGAACGCCGCGGCGACGGCGCCCGCAGTCGGCACGAGCCCGATCTCACCGACGCCCTTGATCCCGTACGGGGCGTTCGGCTGTGGCGCTTCGACGAGGATCACCTCCACGTCCGGCATGTCTTTCGGGCGGATGATCCCGAGCGACCGCAAGGTCATGTTGGTCGGACGCCCCAGCTCGTCGGCCGGGAACTCCTCGGAGAGGGCGTACCCCAGTCCCATGTGAACCGAGCCCTCGATCTGCCCGGAGCACAAGAGCGGGTTTACCGCCCGGCCGACGTCGTGTGCCGCCACCACCTTCTCGATGGCCCCCGTCGCTTTGTCTGCGATGACGACCTGGGCGGCATACCCGAACGTCGAGTGGATGATCGGGTGCTCGACGGCGTCCTCGAGCTTGTTGGTCCAGTCGACGCGGTACTCGCCCGGATAGTCGACGCCCGGCGCCATCCCGCTCTCCTTGGCGAGGCGGCACGCGTCGGCGACTGCGCCCGCCCCCATGAGGGTGCCCCGCGAGCCGGTCGTCTGACCGGCGCCGAGCTCCCTGGTCGTGTCGACGACCACCCGGACCTTGGCGGGATCGACACCCAACTCCTCGGCTGCAACCTGCTGAGCGACGGTGTGGATCCCCTGGCCCATCTCGGTCCAGCAGTGCCGCACCTCGACACCGCCGTCGGCGTCGAAGCGGACGACCGCTCTGGCGATCTCCTTGAAGCCGTTGCCGAGCCCCGAGTTCTTGAGCCCGAGCCCGAGCCCGACGGCCTTGCCGTCCGCCTTCGCCTGGTCGTAGACGGCCCGAACCGCCTCGAGGCACTGCTTGGCACCGATCGACCCCTCGTCCATGATCTGGCCCGGTCCCCACACCGCCCCGGGCTCCACCGCGTTGCGCCACCGCATCTCCCACCCGCTGATGCCGACCATCTCGGAGAGGCGGTCGATGATCCCCTCGGTGGCGAACTGGGCTTGGTTGGCGCCGAAGCCCCGAAAGGCGCCGCACACCGGGTTGTTCGTGCGCGCTGCCACCGACTCGACGTCGATGTTCGGGAAGGCGTACGGGCCGCTCGCATGGCCGGCGGCGCGCTCGAGCACCTTCATTCCAACCGAGGCGTACGGACCGGAGTCGCCGAGCATGCGCGCCTTGAGGGCGGTCAGCCTGCCTCGGGCGTCGCAGCCTGCCCACATCTCGACCCGGATCGGGTGCCTCTTCGGGTGGAGGAGCATCGACTGCTCCCTGGTGAGGGTGCACTTGACCGGCCGGCCGATCAGGAAGGCGGCGAGCGCGGTTTGCGCCTGGTTGGACATGTCCTCCTTGCCGCCGAAGGCGCCTCCGTTCGAGACGAGCTCGACGACCACCTTCTCCTGCTCGACGCCGAGCACAGATGCGATCTGGTCACGGTCGTCCCAAACTCCCTGGCCGCCGCTGTACACCAGCAAGGTCCCATCCTGGCGAGGCACGGCGAGGGTCGACTCCGGCTCGAGGAAGGCATGCTCGATGCGCGGGGTCTCGAAAACCTCGTGAACGGTGTGGGCCGACCCGGCGAGAGCCGCCGCCACGTCTCCCCTTTGGTACCTCGAGACGGAGAGCGTGTTGCCTCGAAGCCCCCACACGGCGTCCTCCTCGGATGCGATCGCCTTCGCAGGGTCCGTGAACGGTGCGAGGACCGTGTACTCGACGGAGACGGCGCCGGCGGCGAGCCGTGCCGTGACGACGTCCTCGGCCACGACGAGGGCAAGCACGTCCCCGAGGTACGAGGTTCGCCCTCCCTCGGGGATGAACACCGGCCAATCCGTGTGGATGATCCCGACCTTCAGCTCGCCGGGGACATCGGCCGCCGTGAGAACCCGCACGACGCCGGGCATCGCCTCGGCCGCCGAGGTGTCGATGCGCACGACGTCGGCCCTGGCGTGGTCGGCGAGCCGCACGGCGGCGTGCAACATCCCGGCAGGCCGCATATCGTCGACGTAGTCGCGGTCGCCGAGGGCCAGTTCGTGGGCCTCGTACTTCACCCCCGACTTGCCGATGCCGGAGGCCCGCTCGGGGGCGGGGATGTGGCCCTTGGCGAGCATCTCGATGGCGTCGAAGATCTTGGTGTAACCGGTGCAGCGGCACAGGTGCCCTCCGAGCCGTCCGGCCGCCGTCTCCCTGGTGAGATCGCTGCCCTTGTCGTCGAGGAGCGCCTTCGTCCTCACGAGGATCCCCGGTGTGCAGAATCCGCATTGCAAGGCGCCGGTCACCGCGAACGCTGTTGCGAGGCGCTCCCGTTCCGACTCGTCGAAGCCTTCGAGGGTCACGACCTCGGACCCGGCGACCTTGTCGAGTTGTGTTTGGCACGAGATACGAGCCTTGCCGTCCACGAGGACCGCGCAGCAACCACACTGGCCCATCGGGGCGCAGCCGTCCTTCGGTGAGGTGATACCGAGCTCCTCGCGCAGGGCGGCGAGCAGGTGGGGGTGCCGATTGGAGACCGTGGCCTCGGTCCCGTTGATGATGAAGGTCGTCGTGTCCTCGCTGATCAGCGTCATCACGTGCTCCTTCTCCAGGTACGAGACGATACCGGGCGGGCGCCCGCCGAGATCCGCTCATTTTACATTTTGTCAAAGAGAGCGGAGGAGCGGCTCCGCCGACGGCATACGATGGCGCGGTGAATCCCGGATGGATCGCACAGGACGAGTTCGATCGCGTCGTGGCCGACGCATTCGAAACGTTGCCCGGTTGGGTCCGCGAGGCGATGCGCGACGTGGCGATCATGGTCGAGGACGAGCCGCCGGACGGAGCGGGGCCCGAGCACGGGCTGCTACTCGGCATGTACCACGGAGTCCCCCTCACTCGTCGTGGAGCCAGGGCGGCGGGATCGATGCCGGACTCGATCGTCCTTTACCGCCGGCCGATCTTGCGGGCCGTGCGCCGCCGCGCCGACGTCTCCGACCGGGTGCGCGCCGTGCTGTTGCACGAGATCGGCCACGCCATGGGGATGACCGAGGCGCGCCTCCGCGAGATGGGCGTCCACTGACCACTCCCTCCTGAGGTACTTTACGAAACGTCGAGTCCGGGAGACGCATGCCGACGTGTCGCGCCGAGTTCACGATCGAGCCCTTCGAGGAAGGCCACCAAGGGCCGCACGTCACCGCGGCGATCGAAGCGGTGGTTGCTGAGGGCCTTTCACCGGACGTGGGGCCCTTCGGCACGGCCATCACGGGCGACTCGAACGCAGTCGTCGGTGCGATCGCCCGCGTCATCGACGCCGCCACGGGTGCCGGGGCGACCCGGGTGACCGTCAACCTCGAGGCTCGGCCATGAGCGCCAACGGCGCGCATCCGCTCCTCGAGGCGGTGCAGGACGTCGCGGAGGCGGTCGGCGGCAGAGTCATCTCCCTCGACGAGGTGACCGAGGGCGACGTCGAGCTGCGATGGGACGGCGAGATCGTCGGAGGATTCCGCTTCGACATGCAGGGGGCGCTCGATCGAATCGTCGGCACAGTCGAGAGGGAGCTCGGGGCCGGGCTGTCCGGGCTCGACCGCGTCGGCAAGCAACGGGCCGTCCGCCTGCTCGACGAGCGGGGCGCATTCGAGCTGCGCCGCTCGATCGACGACGTGGCGGATCGCATGGGCGTCAGCCGCATCACGATCTACAACTACCTGAACACCGTGCGACGGTGAGCCGCCTCTGCCGCTGGGGAGGAACCAGGGGTTGAGAACCCGCCGTCACAACCGCATGCACCTCCGTGGCCTCCTGCTCCTGGTCGTCGTGGCAACCGCTTGCGATGCGACCGCCGCCACCACGAGCAGCCTGCTGGAGACCACGGGGACGGTGCCGCCGACGGTCGCTCCAGCGGCTCTGCGGGCTACCTGCGGCGCCGTGAGCCTGGGCGAAGGAGTCAGGCTTCCCGAAGAGCCGCTCGACGATGACGGCATCGCGGCGCTGGCGGCGACCCCCGACCAGGTCGGCGGCGAGGCGAGCTTCTTCCTGTTGTACGAATGGTTCACAGCGGCGCGCTCGGCAGACTCACTCGTTCTGTTCGGCAAGCCGACCGACGACGCCATCGACCCCACGTATGCATACGCCGAGTTCGAGCTCGTCGACGGGACGTGGACCGCCCGCGGCTGGGGGCAGTGCTCGACCCAGGTCGAGGCGCCGGGATTCGGGAACGCCGCGTGGGTGCTCGACGCCGCCATCGCCCCGCATCCGGATGCCACCCAGCTGGCCATCGAGATCAACGAGCGTAACTGCGCCAGCGGCCAGCCCCCTGTGAGCCGCGACGTCGTTCCGGTCGTCGTGGCCGACGCCGACCGGGTGACGATCGTCGTCCTCGTCGAGCCCGTCGCGGGCTCCGCCGACTGTCAGAGCAATCCTTGGCATCCCGTCGTCGTCGAGTTGGGAGAGGCGCTCGGAGATCGGGTGCTCTACGACGGGCACGCCATCCCGCCGCTGCTCCGTCCGTGGCCGCCGACCGAGTCGAGCATCGGGTCGATCGGCTCCGAGGAATGAGCCTTCGGACCGCGAAATCGTCGTCTGGCGGGAAGTTCGCGGCCGCTTGCGACGCGGTATGGTCTCCGCGCGAAGGCTTCCTCGCACGCTGGAAGCGAGATGCGGGCGAGGGTTCGTCAAATGGAGGAATCAACGACATGAGACTCGAGCGTTGGCGCAACTGGATCGCGGCTCTCTCCGTGCTCGCCCTCGTCGGTGCGGCGTGCGGAGGAGACGGCGAGGCGACGACCACGGCCGGCGACGCCGCCACGACCACGACAACGGGCGACACGACGACGACCACCGCCGGCGAGGCGACCACGACGACCGCGGGCGAGGAAACCACAACGACGGGCGAGGCGACGACGACCATCCCCGAGGACTTCAAGATCGGCATGATCCTCGTCGGCCCACAGAACGACACCGGGTGGAGCCAGGCGCACTACGAGGCCGGGCTCTACGTGATGGAGCAACTCGGCCTCCCCGCCGAGAACATGATCGTGCTCGACAAGGTCAACACGGCCGACCGGCCGGAGACGAGCATCCCGGCGGTGGTCGACGACATGCTGTCGCAGGGAGCCCAGCTCATCTTCGCCACGTCAGACGACATGAAGGACGGGATCCTCGAAGCGGCCGCGGCGAACCCCGACGTCCCGATGATCTGGTCGTCCGGCGACAACGCCTGGACCGACGGGGAGGATTACCGGGCCGACCTGTCCAATCTCGGCAACGTGATGGGACAGATGGAGTTCGGCAAGATGATCGCCGGGTGCTCGGCTGCTCTCACCACCGAGACCGGGTCGATCGCCTACCTCGGACCACTCATCAACGATGAGACCCGCCGGCTCGTGAACTCGGCGTACCTGGGCGCCAGGTACTGCTGGGAGTTCTTCCGGGGCAACGACCCGGTCGACCTCGCCTTCCAGGTGAAGTGGATCGGGTTCTGGTTCAACATCCCGGGCTTCACCCTCGACCCGACCCAGGTCACGAACGAGTTCCTGGCGGACGGTGCCGACGTCGTGATCTCGGGCATCGACACCACAGAAGCCCTCGTCAGGGCGGGCCAGGCAGTCGACTCCGGCGAGTCGGTGTGGGCCGTCCCGTATGACTACGGGCTGGCATGCGACACGGCCCCGAGCGCCTGTCTCGGCGTCCCGTATTTCAACTGGGGACCGGCGTACGTCGAGGTCGTCCAGTCGGTGATCGACGGCGACTTCGCCGCCGAGTTCAGCTGGGTCGGGCCCGACTGGGATGACATCAACGACATCGACTCGAGCGCGGTCGGCTGGCTCGACGGACCGGCGCTGTCGGACGACGCGGCCGGCACCCTGGCAGACTTCATCGATGGCCTCGGCAGCGGGGTCATCGACCTCTGGCAGGGACCGCTCACTTACCAGGACGGCACCGAGTACGTGGCGGAGGGGGCGCGGGCCACCGACGTCCAGATCTGGTACACGAAGCAGCTCCTCGAAGGTATCGAGGGGGCGAGCTCCTGACCATCTGACCGCAGGGCGATCCACCATCGGGGGAGGCCGACCGGGCTCCCCCACGGCGCTGGCGTCATGGCACGGGCGAGACCCGCCTGGCTACGCTCGCCACCGCCATGGCGCTCGAGTTGCGGGACATCCACAAGCACTACGGGCCCGTGCGCGCCAACGACGGCGTCACACTCACGTTCCAACCGGGGGAGCTGCATGGGCTGCTCGGCGAGAACGGCGCAGGCAAGTCGACCCTCATGAAAGTGATCTCGGGGTTCATCGAAGCCGACTCGGGTGAGGTCGCCATCGACGGGACACCGATCGACTTGCGCTCCCCGGCGGATGCCATCACGGCAGGCATCGGAATGCTCCACCAGGATCCGCTCGTCTTCTTGCCCTTCACCGTGCTCGACAACTTCCTGGCAGGAAGCGGAGGAGGTGTCCGGCTCGACCGAAAGGAAGGCGCCGCCCGCCTCGAGGAAGCGGCCCGGCGCTACGGGTTCACCTTCGACCCCCACACGCTTGCCAGGAACCTCACGGTCGGGGAGCGTCAGCAGCTCGAGATCGCCCGGTTGCTCTGGCTCGGCGCCAGGGTGCTGATCCTCGACGAGCCGACGACCGGAATCTCGGCCTCGCAGCGCGAGAAGCTCTTCGAAGTGCTGAGGAGGCTGGCGGAGGACGGGATGATCGTCATCTTCGTCTCGCACAAACTCGAGGAGATCGAGCAACTCTGCGATCGGGTGACCGTGATGAGGCACGGAAGAGTGGTGGGGGACGCAGTGATGCCCGTCCCCGCCCACCAGCTCGTCCAGCTGATGTTCGGCGACATCACGACGACGCCCGGCCGGCTGCCCGCCGCCCTCGGCGACATAGCGGTCAGGCTCGCCGGCGTCACGGTGACCGAGCGTCTCGTCACCGTCTCCGAGTTGGACCTCGAGGTGCGGGAGGCAGAGGTGCTCGGCCTCGCCGGCCTCGAGGGCTCGGGGCAGCGCACCCTCCTGCAGGCCTGCGCCGGGCTGATCCCGCCGCGGCGCGGGTCACTGACTATCGGGGGCCGGGCGATGGCCGGCTCGGGCTATCGGGAGTTCAGGGCGGCGGGTGTCCACTACCTCCCGGCCGGGCGTCTCGAGGAAGGCCTGGTGAGAGGGATGAGCCTCGCCGAGCATTTCGAGCTGACGAGTGACAGGACCTCGTTCTTCGTGGACTGGGGCACCGCCGCCGAGAGGGCGGACGAGGGGATCCGGGCGTACTCGATCAAGGGCGGAGCGGCCTCCACGGCCGAGTCGCTCTCCGGAGGCAACCAGCAGAGGCTCCTGCTGGCGATGATGCCCGGCGCCACCCGGCTGCTCCTGTTGGAGCATCCGACGAGGGGCCTCGACATCGAGTCGGCCGAGTGGGTGTGGAACCGCCTCCTGGAACGGAGGGCTTCCGGCACCTCCATCATCTTCGCCTCCGCCGACCTCGATGAGCTCCTGCGCTACAGCGACCGGGTGGCCGTCTTCTTCGCCGGCAGGGTCATCAGCGTCGTCGAGACACCGTCGACGACGCCGGACGAGCTGGGACACCTCATCGGCGGCAGGTCAGGGCCGGCGTGAGCCGCTTGAGCCGCATGAAGGCGCCGCTCATCTCGATTGCGCTGGCACTGGCGGCCACGGTCGGACTCTTGCTCGTGGTCGACGCTCCGCCGATCGAGGCGCTCGGCCAGTTGTGGGACGGATCGCTCGGACGCCTCGAGAAGATCCCGGACACCCTCATCACCTGGTCGCCTCTCGTCCTCGCCTCTGCCGGGCTCATCGTGACGTTCCAGGCAGGGATGTGGAACATAGGCGTCGAGGGACAGATCATCGCCGGTGCGATCGGCGCAGCCCTGGTGGTTCGCGAGCTGACCATGCCGGCCGTCGTCGTGATCCCGATCGCCTTCGTCGTCGGCACGGCATTCGGCTCGGCTTGGGCCGTCGTCCCGGGATGGCTGCGAACCCGCTTCGGCGTGCACGAGATCTTCTCCGGCGTGGCGCTGACCTTCCTGGCCGGGTCGGTGGCGGTGTACTTGATCATCGGGCCGTGGTCGCGAGCGGGCATCGCCTCGACGAGCGGCACAGATCCGTTCCCCACCGAGTACTGGTTGCCGACGGTCGGCGACTACTCGTGGGTCGCCATCGCTCTCGCACTCATCTCCGTCGCCGTGGTCTTCGTGCTCATGCGAGGCACGCGCTACGGGCTCCGGCTCAAGGCCGTTGGCCGGAACGAGTTCAGTGCCTTCCTCATGGGCGTGCGCACGAAGCGGTACATGCTCTCCTCGTTCGCGATCTGCGGGGCGCTCGCCGGCGTCGCCGGGACGGTCCAGGCTCTCGGTTTCCACCACAAGCTCGTGCCTGCTGTCTCGGGAGGCTACGGCTTCCTGGCGATACTCGTCGTCCTCCTCGCCGGGTTCCGGGCGCTTTGGACCCCCGCCATCGCCTTGTTCTTCGCGGCGGTCTTGGTGGGGAGCACGCAGCTCAGCTTGCGCTTGAACATCGACTCGGACCTCGCAGGTGTGATCCAGGGTGTGCTCGTCCTGGCCATCCTCGTCGTCGGCGGCTGGCAAGCCCGCCACGCCCGCCATACGGCGCGTCAGGGAGAGGAGGCCTGACGTGGAAGTCCTCGCCGGCATCGTCGCGGCAGCATCTCCGCTCGTGTACGCCACGATCGGCGAGACGATCAGCGAGAAGGCGGGCGTCATCAACCTGTCGCTCGACGGCACGATCCTGCTGTCTGCGATGACCGCCTTCGCAGCGGCATCGGTGAGCGGGAGCGTCGTCGTCGGCTTCGCGGCGGCCGTCGCCGTCTCGATGACAGCCTCTGCAATCGTCGCCTTCTCGAGCATCCGGCTGAGGCTCAACCAGATCGCCGTCGGCTTCGTCCTGTTCATCCTGGGGCGACAGCTCGCCAACTTCCTCGGGAACTCGTACGTCGGCGTGTCGGGACCGAAGGTCCCGGCATGGGACGTGCCTCTCTTGTCCGACGTCCCTTGGATCGGCGAGATCCTGTTCACGCACAACGTGTCCGTGTACGGGAGCTACATCGTCGTCGGACTGGCGTACTGGTTCATCTACCGGACCCGACCAGGACTCGAGCTGCAGGGCGTCGGCGAGCGCCCCGAGGCGGCGTTCGCCAGGGGCATCGCGGTGAACCGCCTGCGGTACCTGTACACACTCGTCGGCGGAGGACTCGTCGGAGTTGCGGGCGCAGCCGTGTCACTCGATCAGATCGCCGGCTGGCGCGAGAACCTGACGACGAACCTCGGCTGGATCGCTCTCGCCTTCGTGATCTTCGGCGGCTGGCACCCGCTCAGGGTGGCGGCGGCCTGCTATCTGTACCGAGGCCTGCTCTTCGTCGCCGGACAGTTCCAGGAGACATTCGGCGACTTCCTCCAGGTCCTCACGCAGCTCCCGTTCCTACTCATGATCCTGATGATCACGCTCATCAACACGGAGTGGTTCAAGCGCCTCGGCGACCGCTACCCACGATGGCGCAACTTCCTGGCGAGCAGCGCTCCTGCGGGAAGTGGTTCTGTGTTCGTCAGGGAGTGACGCCGTTCGCCCGGAGGGTGGCGACGACTCGGCCCGGCGTCAGCGGGAACTCATCGAACCACACACCTGTCGCGTCATGCATCGCGGCGGCCACCGCAGCGGCATACGGGATGAATGGCATCTCCGCCATGCCGCGCACGCCCCATGGCCCGCGCGGGTCCGGCACTTCGACGATCACGCTCGTGACCCGCTCAGGAATATCGCCGATGCCTGGGATGAGATACGTGCTGAGCGTCGGGTTGAGGATGCGCCCCTCGCCCAGCTGGAGGTGCTCGGTGACCGCGTACCCGTGCGCTTGGACGACTCCCCCCTCGATCTGGCCCTCGATCAGCGTCGGGTTGACGGCGCGGCCGACATCGGTGGCGCAGACGACCCACGACACGACGACGTGGCCCGTCTCGATGTCGACCGAGACGTCGGCGGTCTCAGCAACGTAGCCGTAAGCGAAGTTCGGCTCCGAGGGCCCGCCGTGTTGGTCGAGCGGCTCCGTCGGGGGCGGCACGAAACGGAACTGTCCGGTCGCCGGCCTGGCGCCGTCGTTCCACGCCTTCATCGCCTCCTCGGCGGCCCCGAGGATGGCGTTGCCTGCCATCCAGGTCATCCGTGACGCCGACACCGAGCCCGAATCGGTCGTTCTCGCCGTGTCGGACCAGACGGCCGCCACGTCCTCGACCGGGAGTCCCAGTGCCTCGGCAGCCATCTGGGTGAGGGCCGTGTGCGTTCCCTGGCCGACCTCGGCGGCAGAGTGGTAGAGGACGGCACCACTCGGTTCCTCGTCGCCGTGCACCTCGATCTCGGCGGTGCAGCTCTCGGGGAACCCGAACGAGAATCCGATGTTCTTGTAGGCGCAGGCGAACCCGCGGCCCGACCGAACGGCCCCTCGCTTCGCCGGCAGCGACTGGAAGGCGCTGAATGGTGCCGTGATTGCATCGTTGCCGCCCTCGGGCCATCCCGCCGCCTGAGCACACGCCTCGATGACCTGGGTGAGGCTGACGCCCTCCGGCATGGCGGTTCCGGCGATGCCGATGCTTCCCTCCTGGTACCCGTTGCGCAGGCGCAGCGCCACCGCGTCCATGCCGAGCGCCGCGGCGAGCTTGGTCATCTGGGCCTCTGCGACGAAGGCTCCCTGGGGAGCCCCGAATCCTCTGAACGCCCCGCCGGGGACGGTGTTCGTGTAGACGCCGTAGGTGTCGATGCGAGCGTTGGGGATCTCGTACGGGCCGGCCACCGTCAAGTGCAGGTTGCCTGCGACCTTGTTCGTCGTGTAGTTGTATGCCCCGGCGTCGAGGTAGGCGTCCGCTTCGACGGCGACGATGTCACCTTGCGTCGTCGCTCCCCAGCGGGCATGGATCACGCCACGATGACGCTTGTGGTGCCCGACGATGGACTCCTCGCGCGACCACACACAGCGCAGCGGCCTCCGGATGCCCCGCTCGTGGAGCCGCATGGCCGCCAGCGCCATGACGATCTGGAGCGACATGTCCTCGCGTCCCCCGAAGGCGCCGCCGATCGCCGGGTACACGACGCGCACTCGATCCTCGGCCAGGTCGAGTGCGTGGGCGATCTGGGCGCGATCCTCGTGGGTCCACTGCCCGGCGATCTCGACGGTGACGCGACCCTGATCGTCGATGTAGCTGACGGCGGCCTCGGGTTGCAGGTAGGCGTGTTCCTGATGGGGGACGTGGTACGTGCCATCGATGATGACGTCGGCGGCCGCCCACCCTGCCTCCATGTCGCCCTTGCGGGCCTTGTAGTGGACGTAGGCGTTCGTGCCCTTCTCGGGGTGGACGAGGATCTCGTCGGTGAGCGCCCGGTCGATGTCCGCCACGAGTGGCAGCGGCTCCCATTCGACGTGGATCGCCGCCGCTCCGAGAGCGGCAGCCCGCACCGTCTCCGCCACGACGACCGCGATCTGGTCCGCCTCCCACCTGCTCACGTCCGACGGGACCTCGCTACGGCCGGTGGCGTCGACGCCGACGAGCACGGGCTGGTCGAACACCGTGAGCCCGTATTCGTTGACCGGCACGTCGGCCGCAGTGAACACCGCCACGACCCCGGCGACGCCGAGTGCGCTCGTGACGTCCATCCCGGTCATCCTGGCGTGCGGCTGATCTGAGAAGACGACCTTGACCGCAAGGGGGTCGCCGGGAGTGAGATCCGCCGGGTAGAGGGCATCCCCCGTCACCTTCCCGATCGCATCGACCCGCCTGCGGGAGGTGCCGATGCTCACGGGACGTCTCCACGGAGCTGTGCCGCGGCGGCATCGACGGCGTCCATGATCTTGTAGTAGCCGGTGCAGCGGCACAGGTTGCCGCTCAGAGCCGTCCTCACCTGATCCCGGCGGGGGCTCTCGACTTCCTCGAGCAGCTTGGCGCCGGCCATCAGGAACCCGGGAATGCAGAAGCCGCACTGGACGGCGCCCAACTCGACGAAGGCGTCCTGGAGTGGGTGGAGCCGGTCCCCATCGCCGAGGCCCTCAATCGTGACCACGTCCGCCCCGGACGCCCGCGCCGCAGGGACGAGGCACGCCATGACTGCGATCCCGTCGAGATAGACGGTGCACGCTCCGCACTCTCCCTCGGCACAGCCCTCCTTGGTTCCGGTGAGCGACCCACCCGAAGCCGGGCCGGCGTCATCCCGCAGCCAATCGAGGAGCGTCTTCCCGGGAGCGTTGGCGGCGACTACCCGCTCTCCGTTGATCCTCGCGGAAACCGGGGTGCCCGCCTCGACGTGGGCTCGATACTCCGGTCCTGTCGGAAAGTGCCCGTGCCGCACGGCGCCCCACAGTGTCACCGGATCGACCGGTGAGACCACGGCATCGTCGGACAGCGCCGTCAGGGCACGCTCGACCATCACCCTGAGCTCCGCTCTCCGGTAGTCGGCCGTGCCTCGCAGGTCGTCGATCGGGCTCGGGATGGAGGCGGCCAGGTCGGCGGCGGCTCCGATCGTCACCGGGTCGAGGGTGGCGCCCCGGAGCATCTCCTCGACGGGAGTCAGGTCGATGATCGTCGGAGCGACGCTCCCGGCGGCGATCCGCGCCGAGGCAACCCGCTCGCCGTCGAACACGACGACGGCGGCGACGTGCACGACCGAGATGGCCTGGGCGCGACGCAAGCCGAGCTTGACGAACACGCCGCGCCCCGTCTCCGGGATCGCCGGAAACCGGATCTCGGTGAGCGCCTCGTCCGGCTCCATGACGGTGCCACGCACGCCCGTGTAGAAGTCGGCGAGCGCCACCGATCGGCTGCCACGTGTCGAGGTGAGCGACACCGATGCGTCGAGGGCTCTGAGCGCCGAGATCGTGTCGTTCGCAGGGCTGGCGGTGATGAGGTTGCCTGCCACGGTTGCCCTGTTGCGAAGCTGCGGCGACCCGATCTCCCAGCACGCTTGGAGCAACGGCGATCCGAGCTCGGCGACGGCGGCGGAGCGGACGACCTGGTTGTGGGTCACGAGCGGTCCGAGCACCACCGTGCCACCGGCCACCTCGATGTCCGACATGCCGTCGAGGCGCGTGATGTCGATGAGGACTTCGATACCGGTGCGCACGCCTCGGTCGATCTCGAGCAGCAGGTCGGTGCCGCCGGCGATGATCCGCGCCCTGGTGCCGTGTGTCTGGAGAAGGGTGAGCGCCTCATCGAGGGCTCCGACGATCTCGACGGTGGTCGGACGGGCCAGGTGACGCTGCGCGTGGTGCATCTCAGTCACCCCTCCGTCCGTTGTAGATGACGCCCCCGGCCGACGCGTAGTCGGCGAGCAACTCGGCGCCCTCGGACCGGCGAACATCGCGGACGACCTCGATGCCGCGCGACTCGAGCGCCGCCACCCACGAGACCGGCTTGGCTCCCTCGTCGAAGCCGACGGCGGTGGCGTCCTCGTCACGCGCTCCGCACACGAGCCTCCTCACGCCGGACCAGGGCACCGCGCCGAAGCACATGGCACACGGCTCCGTCGTCGTGACGAGCTCCATCGCCGGGAGCCCGGGAGCACCGAGGTCGTACGACCCGACGGCCCGGCAGGCGATGGCGATGGCGACGATCTCGGCGTGAGCTATCGAGACGGCGCTCGGCACGACGACGTTGAGGCCGGCTGCGACGAGTGCTCCGCTCGCCGACTCGAACACCGCGGCTGCGAACGGCCCTCCCGTGGCCTCCTCGACGTTGCGACGTGCGAGCGCCAGCACGAGATCCATGCGGACCAGGTCGTCCGGCCACTCCACGGATGCCGACCCGACGGCCTCGCCCATCCACTCGGGGAGGTCGATACTCACTCTGAGGAGCTTGGAATCCATCGCCGGGAGTCGAGGCTACCGCGCTTGCCCGGACCTGCCGCCCTAGCCGGCACCTCGCTCCCGGATGAGCCTGGCTCGACAGACTTCGCCGCGCCGGCGAGCGGCAGATGCGATTGGGTGCGCCGGCACGCTCTCCGGGGCAGCAGGTGGGCGCTTCGGCATCGACGGATCGGATGGTCCGGGGCTCCTGCCTCATCTCAGGCAGCGTCGGGGCGCCTCGGCGCGCCCGTCACGCCGGATCGCCGGCCATCACCATCTCCGGCGCCGGGAGCGTCAACTCGAACTGGCTCCATCCGTCGAGGTAGCGGTAGGCGAGCGTACCCCCCATGAGCTCGGCCAGCCTCCTGGCGACGGTGAGGCCGAGCCCGACGGATCCCGGCTGAGTCGGTCTGTTGTGCGCCCGCTCGTAAGGAGCGAAGACCCGTTCCCGGTCCTCCCGGGGGATCCCGGGACCATTGTCGACGACCGAGAGCCGGATCCTCCCACCCCTGTCTCGGGCCGTGATGCGCACGTCGTCGCCTCCGTATCTCATCGCATTCGTGATGAGGTTGCGGAGGATCTGGCGCACCCGGGTCGGGTCGGCCCACACGACGAAGCTAGGCACCTCGACGGCGAGTCTGCCGCGGCCGACCATCTCGACGAAGCGACCGCTGACGAGCTCGGTGTCGACGAGCTCCTTGAGATCGACGGCAACCGGCATCACCCTGATCGAGCCCGTGTCGGCCCTGGCGGCAACGAGCAGGTCCTCGATGATGTTCGCCACCTCTTGGCTCTGGTCGGCGATCAGATCGATGAGCTCCGCCGTCGCTTCCGCGCCGAGCGTGCCGTCATCCGATGAGAGCTCCTCGGCCAGTCCGACGACCGCGGTGAGCGGAGTCCTCACCTCGTGCGACACGCTGGCGATGAACTCGTCCTTCGCTCTGACGAGGGCTCCAAGGCGCTCGAGCGTCTGCCTCCGTTCGAGGTATGCGCCGATCATGTCTGCCGCGGCCCGCAGCGCAGCCACCTCGTGCTCGCTCCAGGAGCGCTCCTCGCGATAGTCGGCGAACCCGACCGAGCCCGCCCATGCACCGTCGATGTAGAACGGCAGAACCAGCTCCGAGCGCAACCCATCCGCCTCGTAGATCTCACGGGCCTTGCCCGTCTGCTCACTGGCTATGACGTGGACCGCCCGCCCGGACGAGAGCCCGTCCAGCATCTCCGGGAAATCTGCGTGAGGGCCGCCGAACCACGGCAAGTCCCCCTCGCGTCCCGACACCTCGTCACGCTGCGCCTCGTGGATGATCCGCGAGCACAGGCCCATGTCGGGGTCTTCGTAGTTCATCTCGACGTAGACGTAGTCGGCCGTCGTGGCCTCGAGCAGCGCAGCCAGTGCCACGGTCACGGCCTGGTCGTCGGCGTCGGCGAGCAGGGCTTGTGACGACGCGATCAGGGCCGTCTCGAAGACGTGGCGACGATCGAGGTCGTTGACGAGCTCCTCGAGCCAGGCGCGCGACGACTCGCGATCCCATGCGACGCCGATCATGTCTGCCAGCGTCTGGAGGACGGTGACCTGGGTCGTCCGGTCCGGCTCGGCGGAGGGCGGCGGTCGCTCGGAACCCGGTGCCTGCACCCCCGCCGTTCCCGGCTCGACGATGCGCGATGCCTCCTCGGCGGTCGTCGCTCCGACCGTCCCGAGCCACTCTCCCCTCACGATCACAGGAAGCCGAATGAGCACGTCCGCTCGATCGTCTCGGTAGCGCTCCTTCTCCTGACCTTTGAGCTCCCAGAAGGGCATCGAGACGACGGATCCTGCCGACAGCCACCCGGCGACCGCGTGGAGCTCGTTCCAGGAGAGGTCCGGGGCGCGGTCGAGGGTCTCCTTCAGGACGCCCACAGACTCGACGACCCGCGAGGTACGCATCCCTGCCGCGTCGACGTTCCTCTCGACGAAGACGGATGAGGCGGCGATGGCACTGGAGACGGATTCGAGCGCGACGGCGAGCCCGTTCTGGTCGGGAGCCATGAACAGCGCCCGTGAGCACTCGGCGATGGCCTGGAGCATGGCCACGTTCTCGCCGAGCTCCTCGGTGAGCTCCTGCACGGCGCTGAGCGATCGCTCGAGCCGACTGTTGCGAACTCCGATCGACACCTGGCGCGCCAGGTCGCCGAGCAGTCTGAGGTCCGAAGCGTCGAACCGGCGCAAGTCACTCATCGGCGACGACGCCACAAGCATGCCGATCGTCGTGCCATCGGCGTCGAGCGGTGCGGCGATCGCCGGCCGCGTGGCGTCGAGGCCCGGCACCGCTGGATCGCTGGGTGCCAGGTCGGCGGGCCCCGTCATCGCTTCGGCGTACGAAGCCAGGCCGGACGAGTCGATCGTCGACACCTGAGCCATGCCAGCCTCGACGCCCTGCTCGCCGACGATGGTCCGGAAGGCGCTGAGCCCGCCACTCGAGAACAGCACCACGGCGGCGCGCTCCACCTCGAACACGTGCCGGGCGTGGCCGAGTACGTCACGAATGCCGATCTCGATGTCCTCGGCTTCATGCAGCAGCCTCGTCGCCTCGTAGATCCAGCCGAGCTTCTCCCGCTCGTTGCCGCTGCTGACGAAGCCGCGGTATCCGAGATACACAGCTCCCGGAACGACGACGGAAGGGATCGCAACGATCGGATCGGCAACGATGACGTGATACAGCACGATGCCGAGCGTGGCGTTCATCACAGTCGCGACGCTGCCGAACGCCACCGTGCTGTTGATCTCACTCGATTCGAGCTCCGCCCCGGACAGCCGCATGGCGCCGTTGATGAGCACCACAGCCAGGCCGAAGGCGATGAGGGTTGCGAAGCCGACCGCCATCCATCCGGAGGCGGACTCCAGGGAGGCTCCCGTTGCGAGGAGGCCCCGGAGAACGACGATGGCGATCGCCGACTGGAAGGCGAGCTGGCCCAGGTTGAAGGTGAGCTTCAGCGGGGCCTGGCGGCGGTGGACGGCGAGGGCCACGCCCGTACCCACCACCTGCGCGGCGAGCAGCGTGAGCGGGGCGGCCGCAACCAGCCCGACGACCAACGGAACCTCGCCCATGGAGAACGAGTGGGCATGGTGCCTGACCCGGAGATGCACGACGGCGACTTCGGCGGCGTAGAACCCGGCGGCGAGCAGCCAGAATCCCGCTCGGCTGTCAGGTGTGAGCGGCTCCATGCCGAGCATGGCCGTCCCGAGCGAAGCGGCCGCCGCCACGATGGTCGCCAGGAGCAGCCAAACCGACTCGGCGCCACCCTTGACGAGAGAGCGCCCCACGGTCGGCGGCGCGTGAGAGGCGGGGTGGATCGTCACGAGCGCCTCAGCGACGCATCGACCGGGAGGCGTGCTGGCACGTCGCGCTCCGGCGCGTTGCGCTCTGTCGCGCCCATCTCACCTTCCTGGCTGCAGAGGAGTCATCTGGCTTCCTCCAGGAATATCGGTTCGATCCCGGCGAAACTTACGGATTAGGCGTCCACAGGGCAGAGAGCAGCTCGGCGACGGGATCGAGCCGCCGGTCCGAACCGGACGAGCGCTCGGTCACCGGGTCGACGCCCGAGTAGCTCCGGACGAAGCGCTCACCGACCCCTTCGAGGAACCGACTCGGAGGTGCATACGAGTACGCCGCGTCTGCACCGAATCGACGGTGGTAATAGCGCTGCGGCACGCTGACGACGAGCTCGTCACGCGCTCGAGTGAGTGCGACATACAGCAGACGCCTTTCCTCCTCGAGGCCGCCGGGCTCGCCGAGGGCCATGTCGGATGGGATGTTGCCGTCCGAGACATGGATCACATGGACTGCCCGCCACTCCCCACCCTTCGCCGAGTGGATGGTCGAGAGGACGAGATAGTCGTCGTCGAGATGCGGAGCGCCGGCCAGGGCGCCCGTGCTGACAGGGGGATCGAGTGCGAGCTCGGCGAGGAAGCTCGACCGGGTCTCGTGGCGCGCCGCCATGAGGACCAGGGAGTCGAGGTCGCCGAGCCTCACCCCCGGATCGTCGTAGCAGTGCTCGAACGTGATCTCGCAGAACTCGAGCATTGCTTCGATCTGCTCGGCCGGAGACGGCGTGGATGCGGCCCCGGCGAGCCCCGCCTGGAGCGCCTCGAAGGCCGGCCGCGCCTCGGCGGGGAGGTTCACATCGACCCGGCACAGGGCGGTGGCGTCCCGGCCATCGGCGAGCACGAGGGACGTGACCCTGGTGGCGGTTGCCTGGCCAACGCCCGGCACCAGCATGAGAACCCGGTTCCAGGCGAGCTCGTCCCGAGGGTTCTCGAGGACTCGCAACATGGCGACGAGGTCCTTGACGTGGGCAGCCTCGAGGAACTTGAGACCGCCGAACTTGACGAATGGGATGTCGCGCCGCGCCAGCTCGAGCTCGAGCCCTGCCGAGTGGTGCCCGGTCCGGAACAACACGGCCTGTTCGCGCAGAGAGACGCCCCGCTCGCGACGCTCGAGCACGCGGTCGCACACGAGGTCGGCTTGGGCCCCCTCGTCGGCACATGTCACCAGCTCGGGCACCGGACCGTCGCGCCGTCGAGACCACAGCCGCTTCGGGATGACGTCGATGGCCGGCGCCATCACATCGTTGGCCGGGGCGAGGATCTGAGGCGTCGAGCGATAGTTCTCCTCCAGCCACACCGTCACGGTGCCGGGGAACCGCTCTGAGAAGGCCAAGAGGTTCCCAGCGCTCGCAGCCCGAAACCCATAGATCGCCTGGGCGTCGTCGCCGACGACTGTCAGGTTGCCGGTCGAGCCGCACAGGGCCTCGAGGATGTCGGCCTGGACGGCGTTCGTGTCCTGGTACTCGTCCACGAGCACGTGGTCGAACAGCCCGGCGACTGCGGTACCCGACTCGGATCCGAGCAGGGCGCGCCAGTAGAGGAGGAGGTCGTCATAGTCGAGGACGTTGTGGCGTCGCTTCCGGTCGGAGTACGCCACGAAGATGCCGGCCAGGGCGGCCTCGTGGTCGGAGCACCACGCGAAGTGTTGCGCCAAGACCTGGTGAAGCGGCTCCTGGGCGTTCACGCACCGCCCGTAGGCGGCCGCGATGGTCTCCTTCCTCGGGAAGCGCCGCTCTCTCAGGTCGATGTCCGCCTCGGCGCGCAGCACGCCGAAGAGGCCTTCGGTATCTGCCTGGTCGAGGATCGTGTAGGAAGGGTCGAGACCCACGGCCTCCCCGTAGCGTCGCAGGAGCCGATGCGCCGTGCCATGGAACGTGCCGCCCCACACCCTGCCGACCGGTCGCCCGCGAATGAGCCTGTCGGCGCGGCGCAGCATCTCGCCTGCGGCACGCTTCGTGAACGTGAGCAGCAGGATTCGCTCCGGTGGAACGCCACCATCGACCAGGGCCGCCACCCTCGCCGCCAGCGTCCTCGTCTTTCCGGTGCCTGCTCCGGCCACGACGCGGAGCGGACCCCCGCCGTGCTCGACGGCAGCCCGTTGCTCGGCGTTGAGATCCTCGATCGTCGCGGCGAACATCCGTTCGATCCTAGGGGCTGGGTGCTCGCCTGGGGTGGTTTTGGCGGCACGGTGGCTGGTCGCAAGCAGGAGTTGTCATAGAATATGAAGGTGATATACTCAAGTTAAATGACGCGAGAGACTGAGAACTATGGAGGGTGAGCAATGACGATGGTACGATTCGACCCGTTCAGCATGTTGCGGGACTTCGACCGCATGTTCGACGAAGGAGGCATGACTCGCCTGTCGACGTGGATGCCTCGTCTGGATGTATTCGACCGCGAGGACACGCTCGTGGTGCGGGCAGAGCTGCCGGGTATCGACGGCGATTCCCTCGACGTCACGGTCGAGGCGGGCACGCTGATGATCACCGGCTCCAGGACGCTCTCGTCCGAGGAGAACAAGGACGCCTACCACCGCAAGGAGATCGCAGAGGGCAGCTTCAAGCGCACCGTGCTCCTCCCGGAGGGCACCGACCCTGAGGCCATCTCGGCGTCGTCGAAGGACGGGATCCTCGAGATCGTGATCCCGAAGAAGCCTGAGATCCTCCCCCGCAAGGTCAACGTGGACGTGCAGCGGTAACTCTTCCTCCCACGGAACCGCTGACACCGGCGGCCCGTCTCGTCATGAGGCGGGCCGCCTCTTCTTTCGCGAACCGTCGGGCGAGCCCCGGGAAGTACGATCGGCAGGATGGACGCCGACCCCGTCTCGATAGACGAGTTGATCCGGGACCTCGCAGGACCGTGGCTGCCGGAGGACGTCGTGTCGGTGAACGATGCGGTAGTCCGTCTCGCCAGGCTCGAAGGCGTGTTCCCATGGCACCACCACGACGAGGACGAGCTCTTCCTGTGTTGGGATGGGGAGTTCCGCATCGAATTGGCGGACGACGGCCCGGTCATGCTCCGCCGAGGAGACGTTTTCGTCGTGCCTGCCGGTGTGGAGCACCGTCCGGTCGCCGACGTCGTCTCGCACGCCCTCCTCCTCGAGAGGCCGGAGACCAAGCAGTACGGGAGCTGACGTGGCGGTGAGCGAGACGTACGTCGAGGTGGCCGGGGAGGCCTTCCGCATCTCGAGCCCGGAGAAGCTGATGTTCCCCGAGCAGGGATGGAAGAAGCTCGACGTCGTCGAGCACTTCGTCATGTGCGTCGCCGGGGCGCTTGGAGGCGTGCGCAACCGGCCCTCGCTCCTCAAGAGGTGGAACGGAGGCGTGTCGGAGCCTCCGCTCTTCGTCAAGCGCCCCAAGGACGCGTCGAATCTCGTCGACGTGACGTTCCCGTCAGCTCGTCCCGGCAAGATGTTCGCCCCGCTCACCGAGCGAGACGTCATCTGGATGGCACAGATGAACTGCCTCGACCTGAACCCCTGGAATGCGCGAGCCGACGACCTCGAGCACCCCGACGAGCTCCGCATCGACCTCGACCCGACCGACGACTACGACTTCGAGGCGGCCCGAGATGTGGCGTTCGCCGTGAAGGACGTCCTGGACGAGATCGGACTGGTCGGCTGGCCGAAGACTTCGGGTAACCGCGGCATCCACGTCTACGTCAGGGTTCAGCGGGAGTGGGACTTCTACGAGCTCCGGCGAGCGGGCCTCGCCATCGCCAGGGAGGTCGAGAGGCGACACGATCTGGCGACGACCGCATGGTGGAAGGAGGAGCGCACGGGGGTGTTCATCGACTTCAACCAGAACGCCTGGGACAAGACGATCGCCAGCGCCTATTCGGTGCGGCACACGGGATGGGTCTCGACGCCGTTCTCATGGGACGAGCTGGCCACGATCGATCACAAGGCGCTCGACCTGATGTCGTTCAAGGGCCGCTGGGATGACGTCGGAGACCTCACTGCGGGCATGGACGACGCCGCCGGCCGGCTCGACAAGGCGATGGAGATGGTGGCCGAAGATGAGGAGCGGGGCCTCGGAGAGGCACCATGGCCGCCCCACTACCCGAAGATGCCGGGTGAGCCGCCGAGAGTCCAACCGTCCAAGAAGGTCGACGAGCATTGGACGGACTGACCGCCGACATGCGGGCACGAGGGGTGCGGGATGAACCCCGCCCCCCTCGTCAACTGTTCACAGGCTGACTTTGAGGAGCTCGCCCACACCAGGGCAGACGCCACAATTGGACACGTACACGTCGCCGGAGCGGCTCACGTCCATGCCGCCGGGGAAGAAGAGCGGCTCGCTCAGCAGCAGATGGCGTGACCCATCGTGGTCGACGGCCCACAGCGCCCCTCCCGGATCACCGAGCAGCGAGTTGGTGGCGATCTCCAGCACGTAGAGACGCCCGTCGGGGCCGAAGTCGATGTCGATGATGTTCGTGAATCCGTCCGCGAACACCTCCGGCTCGTGGCCGGGAACAACCCGCCACACCGCGGCGCCGCCGACGGGGAACGGGAATCCGGTGAGCTGACCGACATACAAAGCCCGGTCGGGGCCGACGACCACAGATGTCGGGACAGCGTCCATCGGGATCTGCGTCCCGGGTGGCAGCCCGAGGAACGGGGGTGCATCGACGAACTGGACCGGGAAGACGGCGACGGTGGAGACCGCGCCGCCCTTCTTCACCTCGAGGAGGGCATTGCCTCCGGCGTCCGAGACGTACAGCTTGCCGCGCCGGGTCGTCACCGAGTTCGGATTCGTGTCGAGAGGACCGCCGTCCGGGTTCGCTGCGATCTCGTACTCGCCGATGTCGGCGACCTGCCGGACGACTCCCCGATGCGGCTTCATCTTGAGGAGCGACGCCAGCAGCTCACCGTCGGGACCGAAGCCGGGGATGGCGGATGGATCGCCCCCGAGCCCGACCGTCGCATATGTGCGACCGAACCGCCGCAAGACGTCCGACGGCCCGATCGCCGCAGAGCCATCGGCCGCCGCGAAGCTCGGGAGACCCTCGACGACTCGCTTGCTCGATCCGTGGCGCACCCGGGTGATCGAGCCGGTCAGCCCAAGGCACACCTCGGCTTCCGGATCCTCTGGGTCGGCTACACAGATGCCTGTGTCGCCTCCGAGGCCCGCTTCAGCGACGAGGACGGCCCCGTTCGCCCGTACGTGCACGCCTCTCGGGTTGTTGAGGCCCTCGGCGATGACCTCCCATGATGCTTCGCCCGACGTGTCTCCCGCCGTTGCGACACCAGGCAAGAGGGTCACCGTGAGTACGGCGGCGCCCGCCAGGACAAGATGTCTCTTGACCATTCCCCTACTCCCTTCGTGTGGAACGAGGCCAAGCTACCCGCCTTGACGTCGCTCTATTCGGGGATGCCTCACTCTGGGTCACCGTCGTCCACCAGGAGTGGCCGGCAACGGCGGAGGCTCACCGCAGCAGGTTGCGGATGTGCTTCATGGCGACGAGCACGGTGGCGACGTCGTCCACCCCGTCTGCCGCGAGCGCCTGGGCGAACCGGGTGAGCTGGGCGACGCCCGCCGTCCTGTCGACGAGGTACGAGTCGACCGCCGCTTCCGGAGTGGCACCTCTTGCCGACTCGAGGATCCTCTCGGCGAGCTGCCTGCGCAGAGCCGCCAGCTCGTCGCCCATCGCCTGGGCGGCCTGGCGGTGCCATCGTGACGCCGAGGGGAGCGAGTCGAGCTGCTTCTCGAGCCAGTCGATCTCGAACGCCGGGCCGACGAGCAAGAAGACCTCAGCTACGTCGCGCAGCGAGTGGCCTGTGCGGTCGGCAACTTCGATGATCGCCGGGGCGTGCACCAGATCCTCGAGATAGGCGTGCGCCGCCGCGACGTGGGAGGGCACTCCGAGCGCCTCGAGCCTGGCGATCTCGCCCTGTCGCTCCTCACGCCATGCGGAGGGGCCGATCGTTCCGATGATGGCGGCCAGCTCGTCGAAGCTCGGCTTGGCGCCGGCGACGACCTGGCGCGTCGGGATGTTGCCCATGTGGGCGAGGTTCCACCTGGCGACGGTCTCGGCCAGCTCGTCGATGCCGGTGAGCAGCTCGCGCTCGGTCTCGGGGGCGATGACGCCGACCAGGGACTCGACGGCCGACCAGCGCTCCTCGGCCCCCGTCACGCGCCTGGCGACGCGGTAAGCCGTCACAACCTGATCCGGGCGGGCCCCTGCCTCGGTGGCGAGACGCGACACGAAGGTGATCCCCTCGGAGTTCACCACTTCGTTGGCGACCATCGTCGCAATCAGCTCGCGGCGCAGCGGGTGCCTCTCGAGGAGGTGCCCGAAGAGCTCGACCACCGCCTCCGGGAAGTACGAAGCGAGCTCCTCATCGAAGTCATCGGCTGCCGTCAGGTCGGAGACGACGAGCTGGTCGCGCAGCACGCGTTTGGCGTATGCGAGAAGCACGGCCAACTCAGGCGCCGTGAGCCCGGCCCCCGATCGCGAGCGGTCGCTCATCTCGTCGGTCGAGGGGAGCCGCTCGATCGACCTGCTGAGGAGTCCCTGCATCTCGAGCTGGTGCATGAGATCCTCGTGGGCCTCGATACGCCAGGGAGCCGCGGCGACCTCCTGGGCGAGGATCTGTGCTTGCAGGAAGTTGTCGTAGAGGATCTTCGCCACCACGTCGTCGGCGACCGCGGCGACGACCTCGTCCCTCGCCTCCCTCGTCAGCTCGCCCGCCTCCTCGGCGAGACCGAGCAGGATCTTGAGGTTGACCTCGCGGTCCGAGCAATTGACGCCTCCCGAGTTGTCGATGAAGTCCGTGTAGATGCGGCCACCGCGGCCGGCGTACTCCACCCGGCCGAGCTGAGTGAATCCCAGGTTGCCGCCCTCGCCGACGACCCGGCACCGCAGCTCGGACGCATCGATCCTGACGGGGTCGTTCGCCCGGTCGTCTGCCTCGTCGTTGCCCTCCGTCGACGCCTTGACATAGGTTCCGATGCCGCCGTTCCAAAGGAGCGTCACCGGCGCCCTGAGGATCGCCTTGATGGCCTCGCTCGGGGTGAGGGCGACGGCGTCGATCCCGAGGGCGGCGCGCGCCTCGGGCGACAGGTCGATTCGTTTGGCGGTGCGTGGCCACACCCCGCCGCCGTGTGAGATCTGGTCGCGGTCGTAGTCGGCCCACGAGGAGCGGGGAAGCTCGAAGAGCCGCTTCCGCTCGGCGTGGGAAGCGGCCGGGTCCGGATCAGGATCTATGAAGACGTGGCGATGATCGAAGGCTGCGACGAGCTTCACCTTGTTCGACAGGAGCATCCCGTTGCCGAAGACGTCGCCCGACATGTCGCCGACGCCGACCACCGAGAAGGCCTGGTGTTCGGGGTCGATCCCGAGCTCCCGCAAGTGCCAGTTGACGGACTCCCACACACCCCGCGCCGTGATGCCGAGTGCCTTGTGGTCGTAGCCGGCCGATCCGCCTGAGGCGAATGCGTCTCCCAGCCAGTAGCCGTAGCCGGCGGCGATCTCGTTGGCGAGGTCGGAGAACGTCGCCGTCCCCTTGTCGGCGGCGACGACGAGGTACGGGTCGCCGCCGTCGTGTACCACCACATCCGGGGGATGGATCACACGGCCGGCAACCAGGTTGTCGGTGACGTCGAGGAGTCCGGCGATGAACGTCGAGTAAGCCTGGCGCACGCCCTCCGGCGTCGGAGCGTCAGCTGACGTCCCGCGGAGGACGAACCCGCCCTTCGAGCCGGTAGGAACGATGACGGCGTTCTTCGTCATCTGTGCCTTCATGAGACCGAGCACCTCGGTGCGGTAGTCCTCCTTGCGCACGGACCAGCGGATCCCGCCCCGAGCGACCCTGCCACCCCGGAGGTGGATTCCCTCGACGTCCGGGGCGTACACGAACACCTCCGTGAAGGGAGCAGGCGCCGGCATACCGGGTACCCGGGCGGAGTCGAACTTGAACGAGAGCGAGCGGCGTCCGGGAACGTGCACGTTCGTGCGCAGAGTCGCCAGCACAAGGCCCAGGAAGCCGCGCAGGATCCTGTCCTCATCGAGCGAGTCGACTGCATCGAGCCGGTCCTGCAACTCGTCGACGAGGTCGACCTCTCGCTCCCACCCGGCGCCGGAGGCGTCGAAGCGCGCCTCGAAGAGGTCTGTGATCAGCTCTGCGATGAGCGGGTGCCGGGCGAACGTCCCGTTGATGTATGCCTGCGTGAATCCGGAGCCGACCCTCTGCCAGTAGGTGCGGTATGCCCTCAGGACGGTCACTTGGTCATGTGTCAGCCGTGAGTTGACGATCAGGCGGTTGAGACTGTCCGACTCGGACGCCCCTGTGAGCGCAGACCTGACGGTGGCGGCGACTCGGCTGCCGCACCGGTCCACCTCGATCGGCGCGCCTTCCGGGTCGAGGACCCCGAAGTCGTGGATGAAGATCGTCTCCTCACCGTCTTGAACCCGCGTCGGAACCTCCTCGACGACGCGCAGGCCGAGGTCCTCGAGGATCGGCATCACAGACGACAGCTCCAAGCGGGTTTCTGATCGATAGATCGTGAGCCGGGAGAGGGACTCGCCGTTGCGGTCCTCGTGCTGCACCCCGACGACGACCGCCTCGCCTGTGCTTGCGAGCTCCTCGAGCCTGGCGAGATCTCCGATGGCGACGTCGAGGTGGGTCGACGACTTGTAGTACTCGGGGAGGCACGGCGACCATGCCTCGACGAGCCTCTTGGCGGCGGCGCGACCCCGGTGAGCCGACATCCTCTCGACCATGATCTCGTCCCATGTCCTCGTCACTGCGACGACACGGTTCTCGAGCTGTGCGAGCGGCACCTCCGGCACTCTCTCGTCGACCCACACGGTGAAGTGCATGCGCGCCGTGCCGGTTTCGCCGAGTGAGAGGCGGTAGTCGACCGACGCCCCGCCGTACTCCTGACGGACGATCTCCTGGATCTCCATGCGGCGCTCTCCGTTGAAGCGGTCGCGCGGGACGACAACGAGGACGGAGACGCTCCGGCGGAGCAGATCGGGTCGCACGAAGACCTTGACCTGCTCACGCTCCTGGAGGCGGACGAGGCCGACCAGGCTCATCCTGATCCCCTCGGTCGGAGTTGCAAAGAGCTCGTCCTTCGGGAAGCTGTTGAACAGCTGGACGAGCTCCTTGTAGTAGTGCGAGCCGACGATCGTGTCCTCGGCGTCGAGGATCTCGGCCAGCTTGCTGCGGAGCTCGGGCAATGTGTCTGCCGGCGCCATGTACGCCTTCGACGTGAAGAGCCCGAGCATGCGGGCCTCGCCGATGACCCGACCGTCACTCGACATGTGCCTGATCCCGACGTAGTCCATCCTCACTCTGCGATGCACCCGTGACTCCGTGTTTGACTTCGAGATCACGAGGAGCCTCCCCTCCTCGTACCGGGCCCGCAGACGAGGCGAGAGGGTGCTGATGAGCACGGGCTCGGCGAAGCGGGACGTCGCGGTGCCGCGCAGGATGCCGAGCCCCGACCCGGGCACCGCAGAGATGACGTCGCCCTCGTCTCCGGGAGCGATCGCATACTCGCGATAGCCGAGGAAGACGAAGTTGTCCTCGAGGAGCCATTCGAGGAAGGCGATCGCCTCGTCCACGGTGGCGGCGGGATACGCCGACGTGCCCGCCTTGGCCAGGTCGATCATGCGATGAACCGCCTGCTGCATGGGGCGGAAGTCGTCGACGGCCTTGCGGACATCTCCGAGCACGGCGGTGAGGCGCCGTTCGAGCCCCTCCATCTCCTCGCCCGACAACGAGGCGCTCAACTCGTAGTGCTGGAACGACTCTCGAGCCTCGGCGGCCCTTGCGGGAACGACGTCGACGAGCCGCCCGGCGGCGTCCCGCACGGTGCCGATGACCGGGTGGAACACGGCGTCGACCGAGTAGCCGAGGAGCTGGAGCTCGTTCGTGACCGAGTCCACCAGAAAGGACATGTCGGGCGAGAGGATCTCGATGACCGTCACCGGGCGCTCGTAGCCGTTGCGCTCGATCGTCGGGACGAACGCCCTGACGTGAGAGGGGCCGGCAGGTGCCGAGTCGACGAAGGCGAACGTGTCCTCGACGAGGCGCCTGGCGGCGTCGACTCCGAGCGAGTCCAGCAGGTCGAGCGGAAGCCTGCGGAGGAAGATCCTGGCATAGCTCTGGAGAACCGACGAAGCATCCGCCTCACGGAGCCGGTTCAGCACGGCCTCGGTAGATCCCTCGATTTCGCTGTCGACCAATCGTCCACCACGCGAAGTGTCTCACCGACTCTATCGGCAGTCGCCACGGAAACGCTGAACCCTGATAGCGACGCGGCCGCTCAGCCGCCCTCCAGGCGCAACGAGGCCGAGTTCATGCAGTAGCGGGTCCCAGTCGGGCGCGGACCGTCCGGGAACAGGTGACCGAGGTGGGCACCGCACGAGGCACACTGCACCTCCGTCCTGACCATGCCCATGCTGCTGTCCTCATGCGTGGCGACGCGGTCGTGGTCGATCGCTTCGAAGAAGCTGGGCCAGCCGGTGCCCGAGTCGTATTTCGCTTCGGACGAGAAGAGCGGGGCGTCGCACACGATGCAGCGGTAGAGCCCATCGCCCTTGCTGTCCCAGTACTCGCCGGTGAAGGCCCGCTCGGTGCCGGCCTCTTGCGTGACGTGGTACTGGAGCGGTGTCAGGCGGTCCCTCAGCTCAGCGTCGTCCGTCATGGGCTCAGCCTAGGAGGGTGCCGGAGGAATGCCGCCAGGCTGACCGACGGCGGATCCACGGGCGCCGCGCTCGAGCCCGCCGATGACGGGACCCGCCATCGATCGATAGGCCGAGGCCACAGTTACCCTGGCCGTCATGACAGCCCGAGATGATCCCGGGATGCCCGACGGGCGCTCCCTCGTCGGCTCGATGGAGTGGGATTCGCTGCCCTACGGATGCGTCGGCATGACGCGGCGAGCTGAGGTGGCAGGCAAGTCTCTTTGGTCTTGGCTCATCCTCGTCCCGTGGGCGGTCAACGACGCCAAGCCATGGATCGACGGCACGGAGCTCATCGAGAGGCCCCTCATGCCGATCGACGACCAGAAGGAGCTCGTGCTGTCGAAGATGCGAGAGATCCTCGACGAGCGGTACGGCGAGTCGGTCGGGGGCCAGACGATCGATCGCTTCATGAGAGAGCTCGGGGCAGACTGAGCGGTCACCTGCCAGGAGGCGCCGACGTCACCGACCCGAAGCTGCCCGCCGTGGCGGCGCTGCTCGGAGAGGGAGGTCCCGATCTCGTCCGTTCCGTCCTGGCGGGTGGCAGCGTCGGCGCAGTACGGATCGTCCAGGTTCGGTACGTCCCACGCCGCAACATCACCGTCCAGTTCGTCGTGACCGTGGCGGGGGCAGAGGTGATGGTGACCGCCGTGTCCGGGCTCGACGTGCCGGACGACCTTCCGAGCGTCGAGGCCGCCGGGCATCGCATCGCCTTCTGGCGATTCCCGCACGACCCATTCCTGCCCGGCCTGGCGTCGGCGGTCGACGCCGATCGGGTGCGGGGCTTGCTCGAGACCCTCGGAGCCGCGGGGAGAGACGTTCGCGTCCGGACCAGGACGTATCGGGCGGGCAGGCGAGCCGTCGTCGAGGTGACGACAGAAGAAGCACGTGTCTTCTTGAAGGTCGTGCGGCCGCACCGCACTCGAGCACTGCACGACCACCATGTCGCATTGGCGGACGAGGTCCCGATCCCGCACAGCCTGGGGCTGGCAGCCGACCTCGGGATCGTCGCCCTCGAGGCGATGCCCGGGCGAACGCTGCGAGACGTCGTCGAGGCAGGTCGAGCGAGGCCGAGTGGTCGAGCCCTCGTCGACCTCCTGAACCGCCTACCCCTCTCGCCCACGTCAGGGAAGGTGGCCGGACCCGACGACCGGGTCGCCGATCACGCCAGACTGCTCGAAGCGGTCCTGCCGCGCCAGGCGGGGCGCATCGCCGACCTGGCGAGGCGGGCCGGTCCGCTGGGGGATGACTCAGCATCGGTGGCGGCTCATGGCGACTTCCACTTGGGACAGGTGCTCGTCGACGAAGGTGACATCGTCGGGCTCGTCGACGTCGACACCGCAGGAGCGGGGCGCCGAGTCAACGATCTGGCGCAGATGCTCGGCCACGCCGCCACGGTCGCCACCATCTCGGCAGCTCCGGCTGCGGTGCGGTCCTACGGTGCCGATCTGGTGAGGGACTTCGACGCCGTCGTCGATGGTGCGGCCCTGCGCAGGAAGACTGCTGCCGCAATATTCGGGCTGGCCACGGGTCCCTTCCGGGTCCAGGAGGAGGACTGGCCGGCGAGGACGAGCGAGCGGCTCGCACTCGTCGAGGCTTGGCTCGACTCGGTAGACACGATGTCCACCCCGATCGTGTGACGCTGCCATCCGATTGAGATTCGCGGTCGCTTTGTCGTCGGTTGATGCACCGTTAACGCGCTCTCATCGACGATCACAGTCCATTCGACGGCAAGGAGGCCAACGTGGTTGTAGCAAAGAGATGGAAGGTCGTTGGGGGATCGCTCGTGATGGTGGTCACCACCGGTACCGGGGCCGCCATCGCACGAGACGCCGGCAGTGCACCGCCGATCGACCTCGACGAGGTGGTGCGCCTCGAGCAGGTGACGCCGGCGCGGATCGCTCGCCTGACTTCCGATCGACCTGTCGTGACGATCGAGCGCGGTGACTCGGCGGCGACGCCTTTCGATGCAACGGAGACCAGCGGCTCGACCGACACGACCGACACGACCGGCTCGACCGACACGACCGACACGACCGACACGACCGGCTCGACCGACACGACCGACACGACCGACACGACCGACACGACCGACACGAGTAACGACGACGACAACAGCGGCCCCGGCGGAGACGACGACAACAGCGGCCCCGGCGGAGACGACGACAACAACACCGGCCCCGGCGGAGACGACGACAACAACACCGGCCCCGGCGGAGACGACGACAACAGCGGCCCCGACGGAGACGACGACGAGGGTGACCAAGACAGCGCCGATACGTCCGGCTCCGCAGACACCAGCGGCTCCGCAGACACCAGCGACTGACCGCCCCACGGATCAGCCGACGGTTCGGGAGCCTTCCGACAAGGAGGGCTCCCGAACGTCGAGGGGCGGGCGTTGTCTCGACTGCCCGGGCCCAGCGAATCGATACCTGCCGTGCGACGGCGGCGTAGCTCGAGGCGGTTGGGAGTCAGGAGACCACGGTGCTGAACCCGACCACCTTGGGGCGTTCGAGCTGATCCATCGTGCACTGCTCGGCGGGCTTGTCCGGGCGCCACCGCTCGAACCTGGCGGCGTGCCGGAAACGCCCGCCTTCGAGCTGATCGTACGACACCTGGACGACCACGTCCGGCTCGACGGGGATCCAATCGAGATCCTTGCCTTGCGACCAGCGGCTGAGGGCACCGGGCATACGCGCCGCATCCCCTCCCCCGAAGCTCACATCGGCCCGAAGCTCCTCGAATCGGGCGAGCAGCGAGGATCGGTCGCTGTCCGAGAAGCCGGAACAGTGCCCGATGAAGTGGAGGTCGCCGGCATCGTTGTAGACGCCGAGGAGCAAGGAGCCGATCTTGCCGCCGTCCTTGTGGACGCGGTACCCGCCGACGACACAGTCGCAGTCACGGCGATGCTTCCACTTGAGCCAATCCCGCTTGTCCTGGCGGTACACGCCGTCCGCCTGCTTGCAGATGATGCCGTCGCAGCCTGCGCCTTCGAACGCATCGAACCACTCCGACGCCACTGCGAGATCGTCCGTCACCGGCGTGAGGTGCCATGGGTGGCCGACCCGATGGAACAACGATTCGAGCCGCTGGCGCCGCTCGGTGTAAGGCCGCTCCCGAAGGTCCTCGCCGTCGTGTGCCAGGAGATCGAACGCCACCAGCTCCGCAGGGATCTCGTCCGAGAGCATTTCAACGCGAGACCGAGCCGGATGGATGCGGAGCTGCAGCTGATCGAACTGGGTGACGTCGTCGATGATGACGACCACCTCACCGTCGACGACCGAACCCGCAGGAAGCTGGCGCAATGCGGCCTCGAGCTCGGGGAAGTACCTGAGCAGCGGGCGCTTGTTGCGGCTGTCGAGGCGAACCTCCGTGCCGCCCCAGGCGATCGCTCTGAACCCGTCCCACTTCGGCTCGTACACCCACCCGGGAGGCTCGGGTGGCGATTCTTTCACCTTGGCGAGCATCGGCAGGATGGGCGGTTCGAATGGCCATTCGCTCATCGCGCCACAATACGGACGTCAGACCGCCTCGGGAACCGAGGGAGGCGTGATGGGCGACGGGCTCGGCCGCAGGGACCGATCCCACCAGGCGTACACGAGAGCGCCCGCGACAACTGCGATGCCGACACCGCCGAAAGCAGCCGGATAGCCGCTGAGGTCGATCGTGAGACCGACGAGGGGGGTGACGGTGAAGAGGGCGACGTCGAATATCGACGTGAAGATGGCGATCGCCGATCCGCGCTCGGCGGCCCTCGCCCGGGACACGATCTGTGACGACAGGATGGGGTAGGAGAGCCCGTGCCCGAGGCCGGACAGCGCAGCCGCGACCATGAATGTCGAAAGCCGGGTGGCGCTGCCCGCCAGGACGATCCCGGCCCCGATGGCAGCGATCGACGATACGAGGAGTGCCCGCTGCGGCGCCCTGTCGAAGCGGCTGCTCGCCGCAACCCGGCCGGCGATGGCGACGGCCCCGTACACGCCGAAGAAGAGGCCGACGGTGCCGACGCGCCGCTCGTCGACCATGGTTCGCGTGAAGGTGAAGATCGTCTCGAGCCCGGCACCGAACAAGATCGCCATGAACCACATCGGAAGGAGGTCGCGCTGCGCGAGCGCCGCCCAGAAATTGCGGCGCGGCTCGACGCCGCGCGCTCCGTCGGGCAGCGGCGGGAGCGCCCACACCAGCGCCCACGAGACGAGCTGCGCCGCAGCCGCGGCAACGAACAGGCCATCGAATCCGACCCGGCCGATCACGACGTCTCCGAGCGCCCCTCCGGTGGCGATCGGGATCAGTCCTGCCAGCCCGAACAGGGCGAGGCCCTTCGTGCGATGTCGCTCGGGTAGCGAGTCGGCCTCGTATGTGAGCATCGCTGTGAACATCACGATCTGCAGGAAGCGATGGATCACGTACACCGCCACCAGTGCTCCTCCGAGCGTCTCGAACATCGTCAGCATCATCAGACTGCCGGCGTTGAGCACTCCGACGACGAGCAGGACGGTGCGGCGTCTCGTGTGATCGAGCACCTTTCCGATGACCGGACGCAAGGCGAGTGCGACCACCGAGGCGGCCGCATACACCAAGCCGATGCGTGACTCGGTCGCCCCGAGCTCGGACAGGTGACCGGGAAAGTGGACCATCAGGCTGTACGACAGCTCCTGGAGGAACCCGGCGATCCACACCCGGGCGAACTGCGGCGTCATGACTCGATCCATGGAGGCCGCAACGCTAGAGCACGGTGGGCAGCAGCCCGTCCAGCCCGGCAGGGGTGCAATTCCACGTGGTCGGCCGGGAACGCGGTGGTCGCCGCGCCGCCTCAGTCATGCCGCGGAACATCCGTGTCACCCTGCGAGGGCTCCAGATCGTCTGTCACCATGTACACACTCGCCAAGGAGGAGCTCACGGTGGAATGGTGGACGCTGGAGATCATCACTGCAGCCATCCTCGTCGTCATCGTCGCGGCGCTCGGCCCACTCATCAAGAGGTTCGGCAAGAGCTACGCCGCCGACGTGTTTCGCGCAAACCCAAGGACGGGCAAGAGCTATCTGGTACTGATGGATTTCGCGTACTACCTGATCTTCGGGGCGTACATCCTGTTCAGCATCCGCTGGCAACGCGATACCGGATGGAGTCCGGAGGTGAACGGGCAGCAGCTCCAAGCGTCAGTGATGCGCATCGGGGGGATGACCCTCCTCATGGGCCTGCTGCACGGCCTCAACGTGCTCAGCTTGCCGGTCATCGGCAGGCTCTTCAGCCTCAACAAGCAGCTGGACGAGGAGCCACGCCACATCGAAGCGGCCTGAGGGCCGCCGCCTCACAGATGATCATGATCACCCGCTCGCCACGGGGGGCCGGTCCGCCACCGGTCACGGATCAGGGAGAAGGACCATGAAACGAAGAATGGCCGTCACAGTGGCTGCGCTCGCGGTGCTCGGAGCAGTGAGCACCACGCCCGCCACCGCGCACACTCGAGCCGAGGTCACGGCAGGGCGTTTCCACACGCTGCCGGGAGGAGAGGCGCTCGGCTACCACGTCACCGGCCTGGCCGTCATGGTCAGGACGTCGGCACACGGCGGCACGACCTCGGTGGTCGCCGCCGTTCGCGGCCTCGATCCGAACACCACCTACCCGTCGCACGTGCACAATGCCCCCTGCAGCGCCACGCCTCCCGGAGGTGGTCACTACCAGCGCCAGGTCGGTGGGGCGGTCGACGCGGTCAACGAGATCTGGCCGACGATCACCACGTCAGCGGCAGGGAACGGGCTCGGCACCGCCAGCCACGGTGATTGGGCGAGGGAGGAAGCTCAATCGATCATCATCCACTACCCGGCGAACACGTCCATACGGCTCGCATGCGTAGACCTGCGCTGACCCAGATGGCGAGCGAGGGAGGGCGGCGGCTCCAACCGCCGCCCATCCCTGTTCCGCCCGCGCCACATCGACACGACCGCAGCGGAGATGGAGCGCGTCTACGGGGAGCCCGCCGGACGTGACGGCGAGAGCCGAGCGAATCGACGCATCGATGAGCGGCCGGCTCGACCCAGACGCTCTCGTCGCCGATCTCTTCACCCGACAGGGGGCATCGCTCGTTCGGCTGGCGCGGATCTTCACAGACGATCGCAACGCGGCGGAAGATCTCGTCCAGGAAGCATTCATCCGGCTGCACCGCTCCGCAGATCGGATCATCGACCCGGAGAAGGCGGTTCCGTACCTGAGATCGATCGTCCTCAACCTCGCCAGGGACCACAACAGGAGGGGGCTGATGTCGTTGCGGCATCGCAACTCGATGCTCCCGGAGTCGACTATGGCTTTCGAGGAAGACGTGGTCGACGCGGCCGCAGACGCAGTGGTCCTCGATGCGCTTGGCGACCTGCCCGCCCGGCAGCGCGACTGCCTCGTGCTGCGCTTCTACCTGGAGCTCTCCGAACGCGAGATCGCAGAGACCCTCGACATCTCACCCAACTCCGTGAAGACGCATTGCCGGCGCGGGTTGGCAGCGCTCGAGACACGATTGGAGGCGTCGCATGACCACTGAGCAGCGCCTCGCCGCTGCCCTGCGACACACCGCCGGGCTCGCCCCGAGCGAGGACCTGTGGAGCAGGGTGCTGTACTCCATCGAGGAGGACAAGGCGCACAGGCGAAGGATCCGACTCGTCGTCTTCGTCGTGGTCGCCGTGCTGACCGCCGCCGTCATCGCGGCAGCGTTCGCGGTGACGAACGGCGGAGGCAAACGCATCGACTGGGTTGCCATCGAAGCCCTGGAGACGGTCGTCCTCGTGACGCTGACGGCTGCGCTCGGCCCAGCGATCCGCCGCTTCGGAAGGGATTTCGCCAGCGAGCTGCTCCACTCCGAGGACCGCGGTGCCCGCTTGCTCCGCATGCTCGACATCGCCTACTACCTGGTCTTCGCGGGATACGTCCTGCTGACGGCCCGACTCGAGGCCCCGGCTGCCTACGCCGAGCACATGATCGGTGTCCAGATCTTCGAGGCCGCCGCCCGGGTCGGCGGTCTGTTCCTCATCATGGGGGTGCTCCACGCCGCGACGATGATGGCGCTCCCGCTCGTCGCCCTCGTGAAGAACTCGACGGATGCCGGGGCCAAGCTCCCCCGCTGGGTGGCCTGGCTGCTCGTCGCCGCTGCGATCGGGGTCGGGTTCCTGCTCGCTTGGACTTCCATCGGCATCACGTTGGGAGACTGACGGGAGACGTCGGCCCACCTGGGCCGCCTTACGATTGTGCCGTGATGCGGCCAACCCGTCCCGCCCGCCGCGCCGACACCGGTGCTGGGCGCCCTACCAGGGCAGACCTGGCTCAGTTGCGGCGCATGCTCGCCTTCGTGCGCCCCTATCGGCGCCGGCTCGCCATCGCCCTCGTCGGCGTCCTCGTCGCCACCGCAGCCGGCCTGGTGTTCCCGAGGATCCTGGGGACCCTGGTCGACAGCGCACTTGCCCGGAGCGCCGCCGGCGACACCAGGGAGGTCGACCGGTGGGCAGTGATCCTGGTGCTCGTCTTCACGGTGCAGGCGGGGTTCAACTTCGTGCGCCTGTACTTCCTCTCATCCATGGGAGAAGGAGTGGTAGCCGACCTGCGCAAGGCGGTCTACGCGCATCTGATGCTGTTGCCCGTCCGCTTCTTCGACGGCCGCAAGACCGGCGAGATCACCAGCCGCCTCACGTCCGACGTCGGCACGGTGCAGGGCGCCGTATCGACGGCGTTGGCTCAGGCGCTGGCTCAGGTGGTCACGTTCATCGGCGCGGTGACGCTGATCGTCATCATCAGCCCGCCGCTCGCCCTCTCGGTACTCCTCTTTCTCCCGCCGATGATCATCGCCGGGGCGTTCTTCGGAAGGCGTTTGCGGCGGATATCGACGGAGTTCCAGGACAAGGTCGCCGAGGCGAATGCGATCGCGGAGGAGTCGATCGCCGCCAGCCGGGTGGTCAAGTGGTTCACATCCGAGCCCGAGATGATCGGGCGGTACGGATCGGCCGTCGACGAGTCGTACCGGGTGGCGCTGCGCAGAGCGAGGTGGCGTGCCGTGTTCACGCCGACGATCACGCTCGTGGCGTTCGGGACGCTCGCCTTCGTCCTGTGGCGCGGCGGGCGGCTGATCGCCGAGGGCTCGATGACGGCGGGAGACCTCGTGACGTTCCTCGTGTACACCCTCACGGTCGCCGGAGCCCTCGGGACGTTCACCGGGTTGTACGCCCAGCTCCAGGAGGCACTCGGCGCATCGCGCAGGATCTTCGAGCTCCTCGATGAACGAAGCGAGGTCACGGAGGTCGAGCACCCGACGGTCCTCGACGAGGTGGCAGGGCGGATCACCTTCGAATCCGTCTCGTTCGGATACGGCGACCGGGACGTCCGCGTGCTCGACGACGTGACGTTCCAGGTGCAACCCGGGGAGCTGGTCGCCCTGGTCGGTCCGAGCGGGGCAGGCAAGTCGACACTCGTGCAGCTGATCCCGCGATTCTTCGACCCCGATGCGGGGACGATCCTGCTCGACGACGTCGACGTGCGCCGGCTGCGGATCTCCGACCTCCGCAAGCACATGGCCGCCGTACCCCAGGAGACGCAGCTCTTCTCCGGCACCATCGAAGAGAACCTGCTGATCGGCAAGGCCGATGCTGTGCAGGAGGAACTCGAGGCGGCCGCGGCCGCCGCCAACGCCCACGATTTCATCGCCTCCTTCCCAAGCGGCTATCGCACGGTGGTCGGCGAACGTGGGGTGAAGCTGTCGGGTGGCCAGAGGCAGCGGGTCGCCATCGCCAGGGCGGTGCTCAAGGACCCGCGAGTCCTGATCCTCGACGAGGCGACCAGCTCGCTCGACTCCGAGTCCGAATCACAGGTCCAGGAGGCCCTCGATCGCCTCATGGGTGGCAGAACGACCATCGTCATCGCCCACAGGCTCTCGACCGTCCGCAACGCCGATCGGATACTGGTGATCGATGGTGGGCGCATCATCGAGGATGGCACCCACGACTCGCTGATCGCCCGGGCCGGGCTGTACGCCGACCTCTTCGAGCTCCAGTTCCGCGACGAGCCTACTCCGGCCTCCCCGCCCGACTGAGGTCAGGCGCCGCAGTCGAACAGGCGGAACACGGCGCGATTGTGGGCTCCCGGATCGCCGACGACCCAATAGGCGCGAACCCTCACCTCGTCGCCCGGCCCGTACTGCAGCGGGATGTCCCGAGACTTCGTGACCTTCTCACCCGGCTCCATCATCCTGAAGTCGTCGTTGTTCGGCCAAAGCTGCACCTCGTTCTGGTTGGAGTGGTTGGTGAGCCTGATGTCCACCGGCTGGGCGGTCGACTTGTTGTTCTTGACCGAGAATCGAACGCGATTCTCGCCGCTCGCACCGCAGTGCTGACCGGCGATGAACCACGGGCCGCGGGCCGCTCCCTGCTCGCAGTTGTCCGTCCGGAACCTCAGCTTGGCACGATGGGACGAGTCTTCGTCCTTCCACCTCGCAACCACCGAGCGTGACTTGTTGGGAGGCAGGTCGTAGACGAACTTGCCCTTCACCGTCTCGCCCCTCTTGACGGTCACCGGCCCGACGACGCGGTCCCCGTCGACCTTGATGACGAGCTGGTGCTTCTCCGAGTCCTTGTTCGTGACGCGATACCTGACGTATGGCGACCCCGTGTCGCATTGCCCGCCTGCCATGAAGAACGGCAGCGGGGTTGCCGGGATGGCCGAAGCACCCGGCGTCGGGAGGGCCGCCAGACCGACGGCGAGGATGACTGTCGTCGAGATCGTCCTCATCTTCCTGCCTCGGGTCATCACGAAAGTCCTCCTGTGCGCTTCCTCGTCATGAGCTTCCTCCGCAATCGAGGAGCTCGAACGCCACCCGGTTGTGCGCGCTCGGGTCGCCCGTCAGCCACCAGCCCCGCAGCCTGACCTCGTCACCAGGGCCGTACGGCGCCGGGATGATACGGTTCTTCGTGATCCTGGCACCACTTGCCATGGCCTTCGATGGTGCATCCGACGGCCAGATGCGGGTGGAGCCCTGGTTGAACTCGTTCGTCACCGTGGCGCTCATGGCGATCGTCTCGTCCGCGGTGTTCTCCAGCTTGAAGCGGACCTTGTTGTTGCCCGCTTTGCAGTACTGCCCCGCGATGAACCACGGCCCGCGCGGCTCACCGCCCGAGCAGAGGCTCAGGTGCATCAGGAGCGTGGCGGCGGCCTGGTGACCCACGTCGGACCAACGAGCGACCACCGACTTCACCGCGCTCCCGCTTGCTGTGTGCGAGAGCGTGCCAGACCTCGTCACACCCGGCTTGACCTTGATCGGGCCGACCACGTCCTGGCCCTCGACGGCGATCACGAGGTGGTGGGTGACGGCCTCCGTGTTCTCGACGCGCCATCTGATGTACCCGACGCCCTCGTCGGAGCATTGTGGGCCGGCCATGAAATACGGGACCGTCGTCTGTGGGACGGCCTGGGCAGCCGCGCCGATCGCGGTGAGCAACGTCGCGACGACGAAGGCGATGGCGGCGCACGGGAATGCGCACCTCAGGGTGAAGTTCCTACCAAGCATCTGTACGTGATCGTCCGAAGAGTCGCTGCCTGTCTCGGCCTGCTCCCACTGGACACGTGCTTCGACGCGATGCAGCGCGTGCGGCCCTACCGCCACGGATAGTAGTCGATGGTCACGTCAAGGCAAGGCTCATCCGTGGAATGATCCTCCGCTCTCCGCAAGGCTCGTGAGCAGCGGCGACGGCTCGAATCGACTCCCATGGTGCTCTGCGAGCCGGCGCAAGCGAGCCACTGCGCCGCCCGCGCCCAGGCGATCCAAGTACGCGAACGGGCCCCCGAGGTGCGGGGGGAACCCGAGCCCGAGCACGGCCCCGAGGTCACCGTCCGTGGCCCCACTGAGCACGCCGTCGTCGAGGCACCGCGCCGCTTCGTTCACCATCGCCAGGATCAGCCGGTCGCTGATCTCCTCCTGGGACGGCTTGGTGACGGACGTCGCTCCGACGAGGGCGGCGACCGTCGGGTCGGGCCGGCGCCTCTTCCCGCCCTCGTAGGTGTAGAACCCCAGTCCCTTCTTCCTCCCCATCCTGCCTGCTGCGACCAGGGAGGCGAGGCCCGGAGGCGGCGCCATCCGATCGCCGTATGCGTCGTGCAACACGGTGGCGATCTTGGCGGCCACGTCGATGCCGACCTCGTCGAGCAACTCAAAGGGGCCGACGGGGAAGCCGACCTGCTCCATCGCGCCGTCGACCACCCTGATCGATACGCCTTCGCCGAGCATCCGGGCCGCTTCGTTCACGTATGGACCGAGGATGCGTGTCGTGTAGAACCCTGGAGCGTCGTTGACGACGATCACCGTCTTGCCCTGGCGCCTCCCCAGATCCGCTGCGGTGGCGATCACGTCGCCGGACGTCTTCTCTGTGACGACGATCTCGAGAAGCGGCATCCTCTCGACGGGAGAGAAGTAGTGCATACCGATGACCCTGGTGGGGTCGGCTGCGTTCGCAGCGATGCGCGAGATCGGAATCGAGGACGTGTTGGAGGCAAAGACGGCGCCGGGGCCCGCAATCTCCTCGAACTGGCGCAGTACTCCGGTCTTCACCTCCAAGTCCTCGAACACCGCCTCGATGAGCAGGTCGACCTTGGCGAATCCGGTCCAGTCCGTCGTCACGGTCAGCAGGTGCTTGGACCGGTCACCGGTCGCCTCCGTCATCCTGCGGCCTGCCACGAGGCCATCGACTGCCGACCCAACGGCTCTGAGGACTCGCGCTGAGCTTTCGGTGCTCACTTCCTTGACGCGGGTCCTGACACCCGCCGTGGCGACCGTCACGGCGGCAATCCCGGAGCCCATCAGCCCACCGCCGACGACTCCGACGTCACGGGCACGACGGGCCGCCGGATACTCCTCGAGGGTGAAACCGCGCTTCGACGCTCGAGTCGCCAGGAAGATCGACATGAGCGCCCGCGCCTCTGGGCCGATGAGAAGCCTGCCGAACTCCTCGAGCTCGACTGCCGCTCCCGACCCCCGGCGGCGCCCGAGCCCTGCTCGGACGGCCCGGATGGCCGCGGCAGGCGCCGGGTAGTTCCCCTTCGTCTCTTTCGCCGCCCGCTGCTCGGCTCTGGCGAGCACCAGCCGACGCACGACGGGATTCGAATCGAGCCCGAGGCGGCGAGCCGAAGGGGTGAGCGAGCGACGGGAGCTCCTCTGGCCGGCGCCCTCCCGAGCCAGCCCACGAGCCGTCCGCAACAGGTGTTCGTGCGGGACGATGACGTCGACGAGGCCGATGCGTGAGGCCTTGCGGGGGCGCACCGAGCGCCCGGTCAGGATCATCTCGAGCGCCGCCGGAAGCCCGACGAGTCTCGGAAGGCGCTGGGTTCCGCCCGCCCCTGGGATCAGCCCGAGGCGGATCTCCGGGAGGCCGAGCTGCGTGCGTGCCTCATCGTCGCTGGCGACTCTCGCCGAGCAGGCGAGGGCCACCTCGAGGCCGGCGCCCAGGCACGGGCCGTGGATCGCGGCGACCACCGGCTTTCCGCCTCTGCGGCCGAGCTTCTCGAGGCGATCGAGGGCGGCGTGCATTCCGGCGAGCCGGGCGACGGCCTCGGACGAGTCTTCGAGCGTCATCAGCCATCTGACATCGGCACCTGCCATGAAGCTGTCCGGCTTGCCGGACGTCAGCACGATTCCACGCACCGCTGCATCGGATGCACATCGATCGATCGCAGCGAAGAGGGATTCGGCGACATCGGGATCCAGCGTGTTGACCGTCTCACCAACTCGGTCGACAACGATGACGGCGATGTCGTCATCGATCTCGACGCGGACGTGACCGCCGACCTCGGCGTGCGAGTCGTCTGCTCCGGCCCTCATCGGTCGAGGACCAGGGCCGCCCCGAGCCCTCCGGCCGCGCACTGTGCGATCAGCGCCGTTCCGCCGTCTCGCCGCTGCAGCTCATTCGCCATTGTGAGCGCCTGACGAGCACCTGTGGCCGCGAACGGGTGACCGAGGGCGATCGAGCCACCGTACAGATTGAGCCGATCCTCGTCGATGGGCCCCACCGCCCCGTCACGGCCCAGGTTACGACGCGCCCAGTCGTCGGAACCGAACGCAGCCAGGTTCGACAGCATCTGAGCCGCGAAGGCCTCGTGGAAGTCGACCACGTCGATGTCGGCCATCGTCAACCCAGCCCGATCCAGGGCGTCCGGCACGGCAAAAGCCGGACCCATCAGCATCTGCCAGGACGGATCGATGGCCGCAAACCCCCACGATCGGACGAACGCCTTCGGCTCGATGCTCCTCTCGTGGCAGGCCTGCTCGCTCATGAGAACGATGGCCGCCGACCCGTCAGTCAGAGGAGAGGAGTTGCCCGCCGTGACGGTCCCGTTGACGCGGTCGAACACGGGACGCAGCGATGCCAGCTTCTCGAGGGTCGAGTCGGGCCGCAGTATGCCGTCGCGCCGCACGACGACCTCGTACGCCGCCGGAACCGCCACGGTCATCACCTCGTCGTCGAAGACGCCCTTCTCCCACGCGTCGGTCGCCTTGCGGTGCGACTCGAGAGCGTAGAGATCCTGGGCTGCGCGATCGATGCGGTTCTCGCGCGCCATCTTCTCGGCGGCCTGACCCATCGTCAACCCACTCGAGAGGTCGGCGAGGGCCGGCGGACGTGGCACGAGATGCTTGGGACGGAGCCCGGCGAACGCTCTCGTCTTCGAGATGGCGTCCTTGGCCGCTCCCGCCCTCATGAGGGCGTCGACGACCGCGCCGTCGTAGGTGATCGGCGGGCGCGACAGGCTGTCTGCTCCCCCGGCGATCACGACGTCTGCCGACCCCTCGATGATGGCCCGCGCCCCATCGACGATCGCCTGGGTGGACGTGGCGCACGCCCGGCTCACCGAGTAGGCATCGACCCTCGCAGGGAGCCCCGATCGCAGCGCCACCTCGCGGGCGATGTTGGGAGCGGCGACGTCTGCGACGACTGCGCCGAAGATCACGAGATCCACGTCGTCGTGGGACAAGGGCGAGCGGGCGAGCAACTCTGTCATGTTGGCGGCTGCGAGATCGAGGGCCGAGAGCTCCTTGAACGTCGTGGCGGACTTGACGAACGGTGTGCGCAGGCCACCCACGATGGCAACCCTGCGTTTCTCTCGTGGCGTCACGTGTCACGTCCTTTCGGCCCGCCGGCCGTGCGCCGAATCCTAGAACTTGAGCGAGAGCTCAATTTTCGCGGCGAACAAACGCCGGGCCACACCGCAGATCACTGCTTGCACGACTTCGTGTTCTCCCCCTCGTAGCAGAAGTCCTTGCCGGGGCCGCCCCGCAGCCTGTCGCGCTGCGGACCGCCCCAGAGGACGTCCGCCCCCTTGCGACCGAAGAGACGGTCCCTGCCCCTCTCTCCGTACAGCGTGTCGTCGCCATGGCCGCCGTAGACGTAGTCGTCGCCGTCGCCTCCGAAGACGACGTCGCGCTTCTTTCCACCTCGAATGCTGTCAGCGCCCGATCCACCGTAGATGGTGTCCTGGCCGTCGCCACCGCAGATGGTGTCTCTCGCGCCGAAGCCCTGGATGAAGTCGTTCCCGTCTCCTCCGGCGATCACGTCCCGGTCGGGAGTGCCCTGCAGGAAGTCGTCGCCGCTCGTGCCGGAGATCGTCACCTTCTTGCCCTGGCACGTGTTCGGCACCCCGCCCGCCTGCGAGAGCGGCCCAACCACCATCGCGGAGAGCACTGCGAACGCCACGACCGTTCTCTTCCGCATGGCGCCAGACCGTACCAGCAAGTGGCACGTCGCTGGTGTGGGCCGTGCCCCCGAGGAGCGTGCCGGAACGGCCGGACACGGTTCAGCCGACCTCGGTGCGAGGTGCGCTCGGCCCGGGACAAAGCGTCATAGCCTGAGGAGATGGCGATCCTCTTCGGCCTGATGGCGGCCGTCTTCTCGGGCTCGGGCGACTTCCTGGGCGGACTGGCGAGCCGGCATGGCCGCATCGTGGCGATCGCGATCGCGTCGCACCTGGCCGGCATCGTCGCCACCTTCGCAATCGCACCGTTCGTCGGGGGCAACCCGACGGCAGTCGATCTGGGGTGGGGCGCGGCTGCAGGGGTCTGCGGAGCGATCGGCATCGTGGCGCTGTACACCGGATTCTCTCGAAGTGACATCGCGATCGTCTCCCCGATCGCCGCGGTCGGCGCGGCGGGATTCCCTGTGGCCTACGCCTTCATCTCGGGCGATCGACCGGGAACCCTGACGACTGCGGGTCTCCTGGTCGGAATGGGGGGGATCTGGCTCATCAGCCGAGGGAGGTCGACGACGAAGGGGACGCACGCTGGTGTCGGGGTGGCATACGGCGTCGCCGCCGGCCTCGGCTTCGGGTGGCTCCTCGTCTTCCTCGGACTCACGTCACAGGATGCAGGCATCTGGCCGCTGGCCCCGGCCCGGGCCGCCGGAGGCGTGTTCCTCGTGTTCGTCGCCCTGGTCCTGCGAAGAGACCTCGTGCCTTCCAGGCCGGCGGTCGCGCCGCTCGTAGGGGCGGGCGCCGCCACCATCGTCGGAAACGGGGCGTTCATCCTGGCGACGCAAACCGGCTCACTGGCGGTCGCCTCGGTTCTCGCCGCGATGTTCCCTGCGGCAACCGTGGTCCTGGCGCGGCTCGTCATGTCGGAGCGTCTCACGAGGACACGGCTGGCAGGCCTCGGACTCGCTCTCATCGCAATCGGCATGGTGGCCGCCGGCTGAGACTGCTCGCCGGTGACACTCGCCTGACCGGCCCTCGTCATCTGGGGCGCTCGCCCCATTTCCCGAACGAGGCTGTATTTCCACGGGCGCACTGCCGATAAACCCGACCATGATCTTTCGCCGTCGCAAGAAGGCCGAGGAGGAGATCCCGACCGGAGAGTGGCTCGAGTCACCGGCCGGATCGGGAGACGACTCGCGCAAGAGCTACTCCGATGCCATGACGGACCGGCTCCATCGCCTCAATGGCTACACGTACGAGTTCAAGGCCGAGGAAGCGGCCGAGGTCGAGGCTCGCCTCCGGCGCATGTTCTACGGCGCCAAGGTCGAAGGCGCCACGCCGGACGACATCGTGTCGGCGAATAAGCGCCAGAACCGGTACGAGCAGCGCTGAGCGCTCTTCGGAGCCAACCAATCCACGCCAAGCCCGGAAGGTTGCCCGCCGCTCACGAGTAGAGTTGGTGCCTGTCCGGGAATGGTGTTCGGAGGTGGGAAACACGACGCCCTGCGCGACGGGACGCGTCGTCGGTCGGCGCATCGAGGCGTCCGGATTCGTCGTGCAGGAGCTTTCCCGCCTTCTCCACCTCCTAGGTCGGCCATCGAAGAGCGCGCTGCTCGAGGTGGCTGTGCGAGCGAGAGCGACCGGTCTACCCCCCTTGCCGGTCGCTCTTGCTCAATCTGAGCACGCCGGCGCGCGGACTAGTCACTCCGTCGGGGGGACCATGCGGTCGCCCGATATACTCGGTTGCCGCCCCGACTCGAGGCAATGGATCTCACCCTTCTCGCCGCAGAGCTCGAACCCGATTTCGTCGACGTGTTCGCCGAGTTCGACGAAACGCGCGTCCTGACCCCCCCCGTCCCCGTCGACCTCGGTGGCGTGGCCGCCGACGTGTATCCCGACGACCTCGACGAGGACACGGCGTACGAGATGATCGGCGCAGCCGCCCCGAGGATGCCCATCATCACGTTGCGATGGCACGAAGACGGCGCCGAGCCGTTCGACACCACGCTCGACCTCGTCCCGATCGGCGACCTGGTGTACGTGACGGTGTCACCGGACTATGCCATCGAGCAGTCCTGGGAGGCCATCGCAGCCTTCGCCGGATACACGCCGGCGGTCGATGCTCCGTTCTTCCTCGAGTTGATGAAGGACAACGGCACCCGCCTCGGCCTCGACCTGCTCTCGAGCCTGCCGACCACCGTGATCACCAAGCGCCTCGAGCCGATCACAGTGCTGCTGGCGTGGCGGCTGTACCTCAAGTGGGACGAGGAGCGGAACCAGGGTGCCTGGCGCACCGCAGCCGAGTACCTTCCATCCTCGCTGCGGCGATTCTCGAGGCTGGAGGAGGCCGCCAAGGCGGTCGCCGGCGGAGGAACGCCCGAGCAGCAGGACGAGTTCCTCGCCTCGTACGTCGCCGCGACGTACGAGGGTCTCGTCGCCCGCTCGACGTGACCCTCGTACTTCGCGGCGAGGTACGAGGCGGCGACGTCCCATGAGGCTGTCCGAGTACGCCGATCACGACGCCGTCGGCCTTGCATCGCTCGTCGCAGCGGGTGAGGTGGCGCCGCGCGAGCTGCTCGACCTGGCGATCGAGGCCTGCGAGGCCGTCAATCCTCGCATCAACGCCGTCATCGCGACAGATTTCGAGAGGGCGCGGCGCGCCGCCCGAGCGGATCTGCCGGACGGGCCTTTCCGGGGAGTCCCCTTCTTGGTGAAGGACCTCACGGTCGAAGAGGGCAAGGTGACGACGTTCGGGTCCGTGTTCTTCCGCAACTTCACGGCGGAGACGAGCGCAACCATGGTCTCGCGCATGCTTGCGACGGGTTTGATCTCGCTCGGGCGCACGAGCACACCGGAGTTCGGCCTGCTGCCGACGACGGAGCCGACGCTGTTCGGCTCGACGAAGAACCCGTGGAGCCTCGACCACTCGCCGGGCGGCTCGAGTGGGGGTTCGGCGGCGGCGGTCGTGGCGGGGGTCGTCCCGATGGCCCACGCCAGCGACGGGGGAGGGTCGATCAGGATCCCCGCTTCTGCGTGCGGGATCTTCGGTCTGAAGCCGAGCAGAGGCAGGATGCCTCGGTTCCCGGCGTCCGCGGCGGACATCGTCTCGACGGACCTCTGCGTGAGCAGATCCGTCCGCGACACGGCAACGATGCTCGACGCGACGCACGGCGCCGTCCCCGGGGACCGTTACTTCGTCGCGCCGCCCGACCGCCCGTTCGCCGAAGCAGTTGCTCGTGACCCTGCCCGGCTTCGGGTGGCGTACAGCCTCCACGACCTGCGGGGCGAGAGACTCGACGACGACTGCATCGCCGCCGTCGAGTCGACGGCGACCCTGCTCGACGAGCTCGGACATGAGGTGATCGAAGGGCGCCCCGTTCTCGACGCCGACGCCCTAGCAGACGCCTTCCTCGAGCTGTGGGCGGCGCTGGCCGCCAACGCCTTCGAGCTGATCCTCGCCGAGGTCGGGAGGAGGAGGATCGGCCGCGCCATGAAGAGGGTGCTCGGCGACCACAGGACGCTCCGGGTGCTCGCCAGGCTCGACGAGCGCAAGACTGGCATGCCCGCCTTCGAGCCGTTCACGCGGATGCTGGTCGACAGGTCGCGCCGGCTCAGCCAGGGCCACTACCTCCTCACCGACGCATACCTCCAGGCCACGTCGTACGAGCTGGCCCGCTTCTTCGAGAGCTGCGACGTCTGGCTGACACCGACGCTCGGGTCGGCGCCTGTGAGGATCGGCGAGATCGACCAGTCCGTCGAGTGGGAGGTCATCCGTGAACAGGTGGAGCGCTACGTCCCGTTCACGCCGATCGCCAACTTCTCGGGGAGACCGGCGATGAGCGTTCCGCTCCACTGGACCGGCAACGGACTCCCGGTCGGCTCCCACTTCCTCGGCGAGCCGGGCGCCGAGGCAACCCTCCTCGGCCTCGCCGGTCAGCTCGAGCGCGCCCGGCCGTGGTGGAACAGGCGACCGCCGTCGTCGATCGACGCCACATGAGAGACCTCGGCTCCGGGGCCAGGGCATCAGGAGAGGTGGTCATCTCGAGGCACCGAACCGTGGTGGCGACGTAGCGAGGTCGAGCGGCCACGAGGTTCCCGGCAAGGTTCCCGACCGGCGACTCACAGCTTCTCATGGCCAAGCCGACCGCCAACTACGAGCGGGGCAACGAAGAGGCGTCAGCGATAGGCGTCGACCGGCGGGCAGGCACACACGACGTTGCGGTCGCCGTACTGGGCGTCGATCCGGCCGACCGGCGGCCAGTACTTGTCGCCGCGCAGCGAGTCGACGGGATAGGCGGCGCTCTCACGGGAGTACGGCCGATCCCACGAATCGGAGACGACATCCTCCGCCGGGTGGGGGGCATTGCGCAAAGGGGACGACTCGACCGCGACGGCGCCGGAGGCGATCGTCTCCACCTCCGCCATGATCGAGAGCATGGCGTCGCAGAACCGGTCCAGCTCGTCCTTGCTCTCCGACTCGGTCGGTTCGATCATGAGGGTTCCCGCGACCGGGAACGACATCGTCGGAGCGTGGAACCCGTAGTCGATGAGCCGCTTGGCGAAGTCGTCCACCGTGACTCCGGCCTTCGCCTTGACGTCGCGCAGGTCGACGATGCATTCGTGGGCGACGAGACCTGCGGGTCCGGTGTAGAGGACCCGGTACGCCCCCTCGAGACGCTTGGCGACGTAGTTGGCGTTGAGGATCGCCACCTCGGTCGCCGTCCGCAGTCCCGCTGCCCCCATGAGCGCGATGTATGCGTACGAGATCGGCAGGATCCCCGCCGATCCCCAGGGAGCACCTGCGACGGCGCCGACGCCGTCTGCCGAACCCGCCTGGTCTGGCACCAGCGGATGACCCGGCAGGAAGGCTTCGAGGTGTGCCTTGACACCGATCGGGCCGACGCCCGGGCCTCCCCCACCGTGCGGGATCGTGAACGTCTTGTGGAGGTTCATATGCGACACGTCACCCCCGATGTCACCGAGTCGGGCAACCCCGAGGAGGGCGTTCAGGTTGGCTCCGTCGATGTAGACCTGGCCGCCGTTGTCATGGACGATGTCGCAGATCTCTCGCACGGCCTCCTCGAACACCCCGTGCGTCGACGGGTATGTGATCATCAGGGCGGCCAGCCGCGGCGCGTGCTCCTCGGCCTTGGCCCGCAGATCGGCGACGTCGACGTTGCCGTGCTCGTCCGTGTCGACGACCACGACCCGGAGTCCTGCCATCGCAGCGGAGGCCGGGTTCGTCCCGTGCGCCGAGGCCGGGATGAGGCACACGTCGCGAGAGCCCTCTCGGCGACTCTGGTGGTAGCCGCGAATCGCCAGCAGCCCTGCGAACTCCCCCTGGGATCCGGCGTTCGGCTGCAGGGAGACGGCGTCGTAGCCCGTGAGCCGAGCCAGCCACCGCTCCAGCTCCTGGAACAGCTCGAGGTACCCCTCCGCCTGGTCGAGCGGGGCGTACGGGTGGATGCCGGCGAACTCCCGCCACGTCACCGGGATCATCTCGACGGCGGCGTTCAGCTTCATCGTGCAGGAGCCGAGCGGGATCATCGACCTGTCGAGGGCGACGTCCTTGTCCTGGAGCCTCCGTAGGTAGCGCAGCATCTCGGTCTCCGAGCGGTGCCGGTGGAACACTGCGTGCTCCAAGTAGCCGGACGTCCTCAGCAGTGCCGTCGGAAGCCCACCCGGCGCCGGTACCAGGTCGGCGACGCGCCGATCGACCAGAAACGATTCGAGAACGGCGTCGACGATCTCGAGCGTCGACGTCTCGTCGAGCGCGATGCCGACGTGATCCTGGTCGACGAGCCGCAGGTTGATCCGCCTGTCCTCCGCGGCGGCGACGACCTCCTCGGCGCGCCCGGGCACCGCGACGGTCACCGAGTCGAACCATGTCTGGTTGACCCGATCGAGCCCCGCCGACCGCAGACCGGCGACGAGCAGCGAGGTGAGATGGTGGATGCGGTCTGCGATCGCTCGCAGACCCTCCGGGCCGTGGTAGACGGCGTACATCGCAGCCATCACGGCGAGCAGCACCTGCGCCGTGCAGATGTTGCTGGTCGCCTTCTCACGGCGAATGTGTTGCTCGCGCGTGGCGAGCGCCAGACGCAGAGCCATGCGGCCGTTGGCGTCCTTCGACACCCCCACGATGCGGCCGGGCATCGACCGCTTGTACTCATCACGGGTCGCCATGTAGGCGGCGTGCGGACCTCCGAACATGAGCGGGACGCCGAAACGCTGCGTCGTCCCGACCACGATGTCCGCTCCCATCTCTCCGGGCGGCGTGAGCAGCGTGAGCGCCAGCAGGTCGGCGGCCACGCACACGAACACGCCGCGGCCTCTCAGCCCCTCGATCAGCTCGCGGTCATCGCGAACCAGCCCGGACCCGCCCGGGTATTGCAGGAGGACGCCGTACGGGGAGGCCGCCATGAGATCGCGATGCGGATCGCCGACGACGACCTCGATGCCGATCGGCTCCGCCCGCGTCCTGAGCACTTCGACGGTCTGCGGATGGCACTCGGCGTCGACGAAGAACACGTCGCTCTCGATCGTCGCCAGCCGCTTGCTCATCGCCATCGCTTCAGCCGCCGCCGTCGGCTCGTCGAGGAGCGAGGCGTTGGCGACCTCCAAGCCCGTGAGATCGATGACGACGGTCTGGAAGACGAGCAGAGCCTCGAGCCTGCCTTGGGAGATCTCCGGCTGATACGGAGTGTATGCGGTGTACCAGCCGGGGTTCTCCAACACGTTGCGGAGCACCACGGCCGGGGTGTGCGTGTCGTGGTAGCCGAGGCCGATGAGCGACGTGTAGACCTGGTTCTTGGCGGCGATGCGCCGCAACCTCTCGAGGACTTCGGGCTCCGTCATCGGACCTGGGATGTCCGGCAGGGAAGAGCTGCGTATCGACCTGGGCACGGCCGCGTCGAGCAGTCCGTCGAGCGACTCGACTCCGAGAGCAGAGAGCATCGATGCGACGTCGGCGTCCCCGGGCCCGACGTGCCTCGAGACGAAGTCGGTGCGAGGTTCTCTCATCATGCGACCCCCGTTCGGGTAGCGCCGGCACGGCGTTGTGCAGTGCCCCGCTCTGTCGCCGCTACCTGAGAGATTCACCCAGGCCTGGGCCGTGGGCTTTCACCGTCGGTGGGGTGGTCGAGCCACCCGCTCTCCAGAGTCGCCTCGTGCCGGCGGTACGGGTGCCTGAGAGTTTCCCGGGGCGGTTGCTCCTTCGGCGCCGAGCCGTACGACCCGGGCTCTCCCGCCGGCCGTCAGCAGCGATCAGGAGGCTAACGCCTGATGACCCACGCACGGGCGATCGTGTCGCCGTGCCAGGGAGGGCCGTTTCCCCTCCCGGGTAGAGTCCCGCTCGAGGGAGGGTGATGGCCGGCGCAGCTCTCACGACGGAGCAGCAGATCGACGTCTACCACTGGATGCGGCTCGCCCGCACCTTCGACGACCAGATGGTGGCGATGTGGAAGCAGGGGCGGGGTGTCGGAGGGACCTTCAGCGGCAGAGGCCATGAGGCGATCGCCGTCGGGGCCGGCTACGCGATGGAGAACGACGACGTCGTGGCCCCCATGCACCGTGACCTCGCCTGCTACCTGCTGCGCGGGCTCCATCCGCGCAGGATCATGGCCAACCTCCTCGGGAGGGCGACCGGCGTCACGGCGGGTCGCGACGCCAACCTCCACGGCCTCGGCGACCTCGATCTCAACCTCATCGGTTTCGTGTCTCACCTCCCCCAATCGATGGCTACGGCCGCCGGGGCGGCGATGGCATTCCTCTACCGAGACGAGCCGCGTGTGGCCCTCACGTTCGTGGGGGACGGCTCATCGAGCACCGGCCTCTTCCACGAGACACTCAACCTCGTTGCGGTACAGCGGGCGCCCCTCGTGACGATCGTCGAGAACAACCAGTACGCATACTCCACCCCGCTCCACCAGCAGATGGCCGTGGAGGACATCGCGGCGCGCGGACCGGCCCACGGCGTACCGTCGATGATCGTCGACGGCAACGACGTCGAGGCCGTGTTCGCCGCGACTGCCGAGGCGGTCGGCAACGCTCGGTCGGGTGGTGGCCCGTCTCTCATCGAGTGCAAGACGATGAGGATGCTCGGCCACGCCATCCACGACGGCGCCGAGTACGTGCCCCGCGAGCTCCTCGCAGAGTGGGAGAGCCGCGATCCGGTGGTCACGTACCGCAGCCGACTCGTCGAGCGGGGAGTGGCGGAGGAGGCGCTGGAAGGCATCGACGAAGGATGCGCCGTGATCGTCTCTGACGCCGTGCGCTTCGCCGAGGAGTCCGACTGGCCGGACCCGGCGACGGTCGCCGATGGCGTTTACGCCGGATGACGACCGGATCGAACTTCGGCTTCGCAGACGCCGACGAGGAAGCCGCCGGCCGGGAGCTCACATACATCGCCGCCATCAGCGAGGGGCTTCGCGAGGAGATGGCGCGCGATCCCGCCGTGCTCGTGCTCGGCGAGGACGTCGGCGGCGACTTCGGCGGTGCCTTCAAGGTCACGAAGGGCCTGGCGGAGCAGTTCGGCGACCGACGAGTCGTCAACACGCCGATGACCGAACACGCCTTCATCGCCGCCGCCACCGGGATGGCACTCATGGGTCTGCGCCCCGTCGTCGAAGTGCAGTTCGCCGACTTCATATCGACGGGCTTCGACGCCATCGTCCAGTTCGCGGCGACGAACCACTACCGCTGGGGGGCGCCGGTTCCCTGGGTCATCCGCGCCCCGAGCGACGGGGGGATCTCGTCCGGCCCCTTCCACAGCCAGAACCCGGAGGCGTGGTTCGTGCACACCCCCGGGCTCAAGGTGGTGGCTCCCGGCACGCCGGCCGACGCCAAGGGCCTACTCGTGGCCGCCATCAGGGACGACAACCCGGTCATCTACTTCGAGTCGAAGCCTCTGTACCGGTCGATGCGCGGCCCGGTGCCCGAGGGCGAGCACATCGTGCCGATCGGCGTGGCTGCCGTCTCGCGTCCCGGGACGGACGTCACGCTGGTCTCCTACGCAGCCATGCTGCGGGAGTGTCTGGCTGCGGCGGACGAGGTGGCGCCACAGGGGATCGACGTCGAGGTGATCGACCTGCGGTCGTTGAAGCCGCTCGACATCGACACCGTTCTCGCCAGCGCCGCCAAGACGGGCAGGGTGCTCGTGGCGCACGCCGCCAACCGCCTCGCAGGCGTCGGAGCCGAGATCGCGGCCGTGGTGGCCGACCGGGCGTTCGAGCACCTCGACGCTCCGGTTCGAAGGCTCGGCGGCCTCGACGTGCCCGTGCCGTTCAGCCCGCCGCTCGAGCAGGCGTACCGGCCCGACAAGACGAAGATCACCGCCGCCTTGCTCCAACTGGCACGGTACTGACGGCGCCGACATGGCTGATCCGCTCCCGCGGGCCGGGAGGCGGCGCGCCGGGCCGAGCCGAGACTCTCGGCCGATCGTCAGCCTTGGCCCGTAGACGACGAGCAGTCGGCGTGGCCGCAGACGCACCGATCGCCGTCCGTGATGTCCTGGCGGCACGACGGCCCGCAGTATGGGTCGTGGCTCTCGACTCGGCATGTGCACATGGCGTGTCCGCACTCCATTGGCGCTCCTTCCGGCAGCTCGCCGAGCCACTACCCGATACCGGCCGTCACGAGACGTGACCCTCGGGAGGCGTTGTCCGAGTTCCCGCTCCTGTTCCCTCGACGTCACGCAGCGTTCAACTCGAATGCGTAGGGTGGGCGTACGCGACCGGAGGAAGGGGAACCGTGGACGTCATCTCGAGTCGACAGAGAAGGCTGCGCTGGGTCATGGTGCTCGCCATGCTCACGGCGGCGCTGCCGCTGCTACCCGCGACAGCCCGCGCCGAGTCGACGAGCCTCGTGATCAACGAGGTCGATTACGACCAGCCGAGCACGGACAGCGCCGAGTTCGTCGAGATCAAGAACGTCTCGGCGGAGACCATCGACCTGAGTGGGTTCTCGCTCGTCTTCGTCAATGGCTCGGGTGGAGCGATCTACGACACGATCCCGCTCACCGGCATGCTGGCGGCAGGCGACTATCACGTCGTGTGCGCCAACGCCACCACCGTCCTCAACTGCGACCTCGTTGACGACCCGGCGACGAACTTCATCCAGAACGGCGCCCCCGACGCCGTGGCGATCGTCTCGGGAGGCGCGGTCGTCGACGCCGTCTCGTACGAGGGCGATACCGTCGCCCCGTACACCGAGGGCTCGGGAGTCGGAGTCATCGACGACGGTGCCGCCGGGCAGGGAATCTCCCGTTGTGCCGACGGGGTCGACACCGACCAGAACAACGTCGACTTCGCCTCCAACCGGGCCATCACCCCCGGCGCCGAGAACGACTGCGTCGACGAGCCACCCCCGGCATCCGGCCTCGTCGTGAACGAGGTCGACTACGACCAGCCGAGCACCGACAGCGCCGAGTTCGTCGAGATCAAGAACGTCTCGGCGGAGACCATCGACCTGAGTGGGTTCTCGCTCGTCTTCGTCAATGGCTCGGGTGGAGCGATCTACGACACGATCCCGCTCGCCGGCATGCTGGCGGCAGGTGACTATCACGTCGTGTGCGCCAACGCCACCACCGTCCTCAACTGCGACCTCGTTGACGGCCCGGAGACGAACTTCATCCAGAACGGCGCCCCCGACGCCGTGGCGATCACTTCGGGAGGCGCGGTCGTCGACACCGTCTCGTACGAGGGCGATACCGTCGCCCCGTACACCGAGGGCTCGGGAGTCGGAGTCATCGACGACGGTGCCGCCGGGCAGGGAATCTCCCGTTGTGCAGACGGGGTCGACACCGACCAGAACAACGTCGACTTCGCCTCCAACCGGGCCATCACCCCCGGCGCCGAGAACGACTGCGTCGACGATCCCGCAGGCGACTTCGGCGCGTGCGGGGATGCCGCCACGCTCATCCACACGATCCAGGGATCCGGGAACGCCAGCCCCCTCGCCGGCGAGATCCACGTCGCCGAAGGCGTCGTCACCGGCGACTACCAGGTGGGCGGGCTGAACGGCTTCTACGTCCAAGAGGAGGATGCGGACGTAGACGCCGACCCGCAGACCTCGGAGGGCATCTTCGTGTTCGCTCCCGGCGCGAACGACGTCGCCCCCGGTGACGTGGTGCGCGTCCAGGGGACCGTGACCGAGTTCAATGGGCTCACCGAGATCGGGACCGTGATCAACCTGGCCGTGTGCTCGTCGGGGAACGCCCAGCCGACCTCGACCGCCGTGACCTTGCCGGTCTCGGCGATCACCGACTGGGAAGCGACCGAGGGCATGCTGATCACGATCGACCAGGATCTGTTCGTGTCCGGCAGCTTCACGGCCGGTCGCTTCGGCGAGGTCGACCTGGCGGTCGGCGGACCGCTTGACACGCCGACGAACGTCGTGGCGCCCGGCCCACCGGCGATGGCCCTGGCCGACCTCAACGCCAGGAGCAGGATCCAGCTCGACGACGGGAGCACCGCGCAGAACCCGCTGCCCCTGCCCCCGTACTTCGGGCCGGACGGGACGCTGCGCATCGGGGACTCGATCCCCGACCTCACAGGGGTCTTGAGCTTCAGCTTCGGGGTCTATGAGGTGCTGCCCGTCGGCGCCATCGAGTTCACCCGTGAGAACGAGCGGCCGCTGGGCGCTCCCGTCGTCGAGGGATCGATGACGATCGCGGCGTTCAACGTGTTGAACTACTTCATCACGATCGACAATGCCGGGCCGATATGCGGGCCGGCACTGAACCAGGACTGCCGAGGGGCAGACACCGCAGACGAGCTGGCGAGGCAGCGGGCCAAGATCGTCGCCGCGCTGGCCGAGCTGGATGCCGACGTGGTCGGCTTGATCGAGATCGAGAACGCCCCGGACGACGCTCCGATCGCCGACCTGGTTGCCGGCGTGAACGACGTCGCCGGGGCGGGCACGTACGACTACGTCGCCACCGGGGCGATCGGCACGGATGCCATTCGGCAGGCGTTGATCTACAAGCCGGCGAACGTGACACCGGTCGGGGCCTTCGCCATCCTCGACTCGAGCGTCGATCCGCGGTTCGTCGACACCCTCAACCGGCCGGTGCTCGCACAGACCTTCCAGGAGAACGGGACCGACGACCTCGTCACGGTGGCGATCAACCACCTGAAGTCGAAGGGCTCGAACTGCAACGACGTGGGCGACCCCGACGTGGGAGACGGGCAGGGCAACTGCAATCTGACACGGCTGGCCGCCGCCGAGGCACTCGTCGACTGGCTGGCGACCGACCCGACGGGGAGCGGCAACGGCCAGGCGATCATCATCGGGGACCTCAACTCGTATGCGATGGAGGATCCGATCACGGCCGTCAAGGCGGCCGGGTACACCGACCTGATCGCCAGCTTGGAGGGCACCGGCGGCTGGGAGGACGGGGCATACTCGTTCAACTTCAACGCCGAGTCCGGGTACCTGGACCACTCGCTCGCCAGCAGCGAGCTGATCGCCCGGGTGCGCGGCATCGGTCACTGGCACATCAACGCCGATGAGCCGACTGCGCTCGACTACAACAACTTCAACCAGCCGGCGCTGTTCCAACCGGACGAGTTCCGGTCGTCGGATCACGATCCCATCGTCGTCGGGATCTGCGAGACGACGGCGCCGGTCGTCGACGTCGAGGCGAGCCGACGGTTCATCCTGATCCCCAACCATCGATACCGGAACGTGTCGACCGAGGTGTTCGTCGAGGACGCCGACCCGGACGCCACGATCGAGTTGGTGTCGGTGACCTCTGACGAGCCGGACGACGCCCCGGGCCCGTTCGACGGGAGAACGAAGAACGACATCGTCATCATCGACGACTTCCACTTCAAGCTGCGAGCAGAGCGACACCTGTTCGGCGATGGCAGGACGTACACCATCACCTACCGGGTGACCGACTCCTGCGGAAACGCCACCGAGGCGTCGGCCGAGGTCTTCGTGGTGCCGCTGTTCTTCTTCCTGTGAGCATCTGGGCGTCCCGCTCCCCTCAGGAGCGGGACGCCCACCGATCAGACGACCCGCCCACCAGCCTTCCAGACCTGTTCGATGCCGCCCCGGAGTGCAACCACGTCTGCCGGGTCTGCTGTCGCCACGACGACGTCCGCCAGCTTGCCCGGCTCGAGCGAGCCGAGCTGCGCCTCGAGGCCCATCAGCCTTGCCGCCTCGATCGTCGCCGCGGCGAGGGCCTGATCGCTCGTCATCCCTCCTGCCACCATCAGCTCGAGCTCTTCGAGGTTCTCTCCGTGGGGGGTCACCGCCGAATCGGTACCCATGGCGACCTTGACGCCTGCCGCCACGGCCCGGCGGAACGAGTCGCGGTGGACGTCGAGCACCTCACGGGCCTTACGGATCGCCGCATCGGAGATCTGGGCTCCGGCTGCGACCGCCTTCTCGACCCCCGTCGGCGCCACGAGCGTCGGCACGAGGTACGTCCCCCGCTCCAGCATGAGCTCGATCGCCTCGTCGTCGAGGTAGATCCCGTGCTCGATCGACCGGATGCCCGCCCTGATGGCGTTCTTGATGCCGGTCGCCGCCTGGGCGTGCGCCATCACCCACACCCCTGCGGCCGTGGCCTCTGTGACGAGGACGTCGAGCTCGTCGGGACGGAAGTGCGCATGGGTGGGCTCGTCTCTCGGAGACAGCACGCCACCGGAAGTCGCCACCTTGATGACGTCGGCACCTGCCCGCACGAGCTCCCGAACCTTGCGCCGCATCTCGTCCGGCCCGTCGACCAGGCCGTCCGGCCGGCCGGGGTAAGGGGTCGCCAGGCGCACGGTCGCCCCCGAAGGCAGCCAGCCGTCGCCGTGGCCTCCGGTCTGGCTGAGCATCGCTATCGAGATCTGCATCCGCGGCCCGTCAACGAGCCCGTCGTCGACCGCCTCCTTCATCCCGAGGTCGGCGCCGCCTGCATCCCGGACCGTGGTGATCCCGGCCTCGAGGGTGCGCTCCATGTTCCCGACCGCCAAGTAGAAGTTGTAGGACAGCGGTGTGTGGAGATGGCGCCAGATGTTGATGTGCGTGTAGGCGAGGTGGACGTGACAGTCGAAGAGCCCCGGGAGCAGGAACCTGCCGGTGCAGTCGATCGACTCGTCGCCATCGAGGCCCCGTCCAACGTCGACGATCCTGTCGCCTTCGACCACGACGTCACTCGCTGTCCTGCCGAGCACCGGATCGACGACCGTACCTCCGGACAACACAACTCGTGCCATGCAACCTCCTTGGTTGCACGACCCTATCCGGGCACGCCGGCGATCGCCGGTGAGGCGGGTCACGGGTATCGGTGGACCCTCCGCTAGCCTCCGTTGCGGCAGGGAGGAGAGAAGGCGTGCGGGCCAAGCGATTCCTGGCGGTCGTGGCCGCCGTGATCGGCGCTGCCGTGCTCATACCCGCCACAGCGGCGACCGCGGCAACGGTGACGGTTGAGCGTCGGGTGGGGGCGTCCGGCGGGGACGCCGAGGAGGCCCAGGACGGCCGGATGTCTGCCACGTCTTCTGATCTGGAGTTGGTCGACGACTCGTCACCGTTCTTCAACCAGAAGGTCGGGCTCCAC